>JAOAPP010000338.1 GCA_025462985.1 Bryobacterales bacterium
TACGGCCTAATTGCGTTGCCAATCGCTTCCCGCTTGCGCCTCAACATTCCACCATGCAGTGATGCTCAGTTCAACGATCTGCGCGAGCATTGCCGCTCTCTCGCCGCACTTGACGGGGATTTCTGCGAGGGTGCGGTAATCGCGCTTTATGGCGACGACATGGAGAAGGTCGCGGGTGTCGGCGCATGGGATAAAGACGGCCCGAGACAATTCGAACGAGTACTCCGCTGGATTTCAGAAACTCCTTCAGTCCAAGCCTCCCGTATCCGAGATTGGACAGCGAACGGCGAGTTCATAGATAGACGGCCGATTGACGTTGGCACCTTCCACGAGCTTGCGAACCGCTTCGACGCTGGCGAAGGCTACGAAAGGTGGTTTTTCGACCCGCAGTGGGATCGATATCGGGGGTACTTTTCCTGGGCTGAAAGGCGAGTCAATCAGTTTTCGTTGACGGGAGCGGACCCGGCGCTGATCGACCTGGCCGAAAAACATCTGATGGCATCGAGTTGGGAAACTGCATGGCACACCCCCCCAGAGGGTCCCTTTGGCGATCCGGCCTGCTGTGGCCAGCCGAGTCCTTGGATTAAGGCACTCGGGAGTCATTGCCGCCACGCCGCTGTGATCGGCGAAGCGGCTCATTGGGCAACACATTGCGATGGACAAGCGCACGCGGCACTCTGCGACATCGACGCAGACGACGAGGACGAACTGATTCTGAAGAACGACAAATTATTCGCCGTCATCTCGCCGCGCTTGGGAGGACGTCTGGTGGCATTGTTCGCCCTTGATGGCCCCGGCGGAAAAATGGTGATCGGGAATCCAGCCGATGACTGGAACTGGATGCAGGAATTGAATCGGTTCATGGAGGTCCCCCCAAACCATCCCGGCGCACTTACCGATTTAGGTTTCGAGCATGACAACTACGAGTCCCGCATATACTGCGCGCACTGCAGCAGCACGGTCGACGTTGAGTTGCAGAATGTGGAGGCGCAAAGCCGGAGTCGGGGCCTAAGAAAACGCATACCCCTGACGCAGGGGGAAAGCCGTCTGCAAGTGTGCTACGAGATCCCGGAAGCCGTGGGCGCGATCTCTGTGGATTTTGCGCTTTCGCCGGATTATCTTAGCCTGCTCCGCTTCGGGCGTGCACTTCTGAGTCCTTTTGAGGAGGGCCGAACGATTGGGTGGCGCGCCAACTCCACTGCGGTCTGGGTTCGAGAGGACGGAGGGGGGCCCTTGTCATGGTCACGACCGTATCCCAATGAGGGCGGACACAAAGCTTCTCTCCGGCTCTCGACATTCAACACGAAATTCACGATCTCAATTGGTGTGAGTAGAACATGATTCGAACTCGATCAGCGTTGTTTCCGGAGGGTCAAGACATGCTCAACCCTACGTTTCGTTCACAACTGAGCAAGGCCTTCGCCGAAGGTCTGGTGCTGGAGGGCGTGAACGTGAGACCGATGCGGCGGCGGCCGGGCAGTCGCCATGTATTCTCCTGCACACTCTTAATTCGCAATCAGCGAACGACCGAGAAGAGCTCGATTGAGCTGATCGGAAAGCGTGATACGACGCGAGCGGCGGGGAAAGCGGCTAGGGAATTCGAAGCAATGCGCCTGCTCTCGGATGCGGGTTTTGGGACAGACGAGCGGTTCGGAATCCCACGGCCGGCGCAGCTTTTTCCAGACCTACATGTCATTCTGCAAAGAAAGGCGCGCGGTTCGAAGCTGCGGACCCACGTGGGGAAAGGCAATAACACGTCCATGCAGTTCGCGCGCATGGCAGGCCTTTGGCTGGCAAAACTCCACAGCCTGAAGGTCTCCTCGCCGCAGGTATGCACCTATGCCCACGATATTGCCTCGGCGCGGATGTTCGTCACGGCTCTGAGCGCGGATCAACCAATTCTGGCGGTGGACTTTCAGCGGTGCGCCGCGGCGGTGGAGCAGCAGCTCGCCGGGTTCCAAGGAGTGCCAGCCACGATGGTGCATGGGGATTTCCACCCCGACCATATCTTCGTTGAGAAGGGCCGAGTAACCGTAATCGATTTCGAGCGCTTCTGTCTGGGCGACCCAGCCCGAGACCTGGGCTCCTTCATTGCACACGCGCGCACAATGGCGTGCTGCTGCGGCCGGACGTTGGCGGCTGCCCAACAAGATATTGATGCCTTTCTTGAGGGATATCTCAGCGCCGCCCCAGTACGCCAAGGTGTGGCGACCGCCTCAAGGATTGCTCCTTACGCAACGCTTTCCAGCCTCGAAGCGCTTTACTACGTGGCTAGCGTTTTGAAGGTGGTCGATTCGGGCCGCATTGCGATGTATATGGACTCCCTGCGGGAATCGGAATTGCCGGCGGTGGACTTCGCCGCTCCGCTTTGGGTTCTGCAGGCCAGCTTGCCGTGCGAGGAACGCATTCCGGAGAGTGATTAGGTTATGCGAGACGGAACCAGGCTCAGAGAGCAGAACTGGAAAGAGCCGGACAAAGAGCTTTTGGCGGAACCCGATTTCGTCAAGCGACGAGTGGCGCCGTTACTGCCGGAACTCCCGCCGGGATGCGAGTCCAGAGATTGGACTGTCGAAATCCTGCGCTCGGGGCACGCTGACTGGATTCCGCTGCGTTACACGTTTGACTCGACGGCGGTGATCTATGGCAGAGCTTACATCGACTCGTCGACCGGCCGCGCGACCCATCGCTTGCTTGCACGTCTCTGGAATGACGGATTCGCCGGCTCCGGTCTTCAGATACCGGAACCCCTCGCTTTCATCGACGAAGGCTGTCTGCTGCTCGTGCGCGGAGCGGAGGGCACGCCGCTTAGCAAACTTGCCGGTGCGAGTTCGTTGGCTGAGGCGGTGACGGCTATTCGCGCCGCGGCCAGATGGCTGGCGAAATACCATGGCACCCGGCTACCGGGTCTGAGGGTGCAATCGCCGTGCGAGCGAATCGGAATCCTCGAGATCTCCGACGTGCTCGCTAGTGTTGCAGCCGAGTGTTCGGGCAGTTGCTCGCTGCTAATCGGCATGCTGCACGACCTGCAGGCCATTGCGCCGACGAGCAATTCTTCATTCGGCCTAGTCCCACTCCACGGTGATTTCCGTCCCGCGCACGTCTTCATAGAGGGCAACCACGCAACAGTTGCTGGCCTTGAGTACGTTGGCTTATCGGACGCCGCAAAGGACGTCGCTTCCTTTCTCCACGAGTTGACGATGTGTTTCGAGCAAGGCACCAGCGGACAAAGCGCA
>JAOAPP010000339.1 GCA_025462985.1 Bryobacterales bacterium
GGCCGTTCTTCGCGCGTTCTTCGGATATTTCTTTCTTGTTTTCGTCATGCGAATTGCGGGCCGGCGTCCCGGCAAGCAGATGACGCCGATGGAATTCGTACTGGTGTTCTTTTCAGGTGGATTGACGCTGACCACGACGGTGGCTGACGACCGGTCATTTACAAATGCGCTCTGCCAGATTATGACCATCGCCGTGGCTCACTATGTCATTGCATGGCTGAGACAGATCTCGCCAGCATTCGGCCGTCTTGTCGATGGGACGCCTCTGGTGCTGCTGTCCAAGGGACAGTGGCATACCGAGACGATGGATAACATGCGCATCGACATAGCCGACCTGCAGGCCATGCTCCGAGACAAGGGGATGATGACTTTGCAAGACGTAGAATACGCGTTCCTGGAACGCAATGGCGAAATCAGCATCATCCAAGCTTCGCAAGATTGAAGGAAAAGGATTAAGAGTAGATGGCCATCAAGACACAACCGGTAACCGACAGTGTTCCTAAGATCAACGATGAGGTAGCGGTCGGGGAAGATCTGCAGTTTCAGCGCCGCTGGTGGGCTTTTGAGCGATGGATATGGATGCTGTTCGCGTTGCTGGTGCTGCTGGATCTGCTGGGCGCGTTCGGAAGAGGACCGCTGGCGAAAAAACACGCCGAGGCGGCAGATGGCTCCATGAAGGTTGACTATGAAAGGATCGAGCGATTTAGTACGCCTTCTATCCTCACTGTCAGTTTCGGAAAGCAGGCGATCCGGGACGGCAAAATTCAATTGTGGGTCAGTGAGAGCCTGGTGAAGAAGTTGGGCAACCAGCGCATCGTGCCGCAGCCGGCAGCGTCGTCCATTGGTAACAACGGCATCCTCTATACTTTTCCGGCCTCCGACGTTCCCGCCACCGCTGAGTTCGCTCTATCGCCCGCCTCGCCGGGCAGCGCCGAACTGCAAATGCAGGTGCCGGGCAGCAGCGTGATCACTTTAAAAGTTTTCATCGTGCCGTAGCGGAGGCCTGATATGTACACCAGCCCCCACGCGATCTTCGGTTATCTTTTCCTTACCCTAACGGTTCGTGTGCTGGCGCGGCGGCCCGGCGCGCAGATGACGGCATTCGAGTTTGTGCTGGTTTTTCTCATCGGAGGCGTCATCATCTTGTCCACTGTGGGAGATGACCCATCCATGACCAATTGCTTCGGCGCGGTTCTGGCGATCGTACTGATGCACCGTCTCGTGACGTTCTTCAAGGTGAAATCGAAACGCTTCTCCGAGATCGTCGATGGACGTCCAGTGGTGCTATTGAAGGACGGCCAGTGGCAGTCCGACTTGATGGCGCAGTTGCGCTTGCAGGACACCGATGTCATGGCCTCTGCAAGAACCAAGGGGATTCCGAAGTTGAAAGATATCAAGTACGCCATTCTCGAGCGTAACGGCGCAATCAGCATTCTCAAAGATAAGAAATAGGCCACGATGCCCGAATACAGACAAATAGAAACTGACGTCCCAGCTCGTCTCGACCGCCTTCCCTGGAGTAGATGGCATCTCCGAATTGTCCTTGCGCTTGGGACGTCCTGGCTTCTGGATGGGCTTCAGGTGACGCTTGCCGGTTCTCTGGTGGGCATCCTCGAGAATAAGGACACACTCGGTCTCAGTGATCCGGAGGTAACGGCTGGCGCGACGACTTACCTGGCGGGCGCGGTGTTCGGGGCTCTCCTGTTTGGATACCTGACCGACCGTCTGGGGCGACGCAAATTGTTTTTGTTGACACTGGCGATCTACTCGACCGCGACGCTGTTGACCGCATTTTCCTGGAACTTTGCGAGCTTTGCGATCTTCCGGTTTATCACCGGCACAGGAATCGGCGGAGAGTACGCCGCAATCAATTCGGCAGTGGATGAGCTGATCCCGAGCAAGGTGCGCGGAACGGTTGACCTAGTGGTGAATGCGACGTTCTGGCTGGGCGCGGCGTTTGGCAGCCTGGTGTCGGTGTATTTGCTGAACAGCCGCTCAATTGCACCCAATGTCGGCTGGCGCATCGCATTTGGTACAGCGGCGATCCTCGCGATCGGTGTCTTGTTCATGAGATTGAAAGTGCCGGAGAGTCCGCGCTGGCTGATGCTGCGAGGCAAGGAGTTGGACGCCGACAAAATCGTGTGCGGGATCGAGAAGAAAGTTGCCAGCACGAAGGGCAAGCTCCCTCCGCTCGAAGGGAAAAAGCTGAAACTAAAGGTCCGGGATCACACGCCGTGGGGTGAGATCTTTCAGAACATGTGGGTCGACAACAGGAAACGCTCACTGCTCGGGCTGGCGCTTATGGTGGGGCAGTCATTCTTTTACAACTCCATATTCTTCACTTACGGGCTGATATTGAACAAGTTCTATCATGTCGGACCGGAGAAGCTGCCGATGCACTTGCTTCCGTTCGCGCTGGGAAACTTCCTTGGTCCGATATTGCTTGGGAAGTTCTTCGACACGGTGGGGCGTAAGCCCATGATCATCGCGACGTTCGCGATCCCAGGCCTTCTGCTCGCCGCCACGTCAATTCCATTTGCTCGAGGAGCGCTCACGGCGCATTCCTTGGACCTTTGTTTCACGGTGATTTTCTTTGTGGCTTCATCCGCGGCGAGCGCGGCGTACTTGACCGTCAGTGAGATTTTTCCGCTGGAAATTCGGGCACTGGCGATTGCCATCTTCTATGCCATCGGGACATTGATTGGGGGCGTGGGCTCGCCTCTGCTGTTCGGGTTTCTGATTGCTACTGGATCCCGCAGCATGCTGGTTTGGGGATATTTGCTGGGTTCGGCGCTGATGATTTTGGGAGCTCTTGCCGAGTGGGCGTATGGGGTCGAGGCAGCGGGTAAATCGCTGGAGTCGATTTCGGAACCTTTGCAGAGCAAGCTGGGTTAGGTGGAGTGGTGGCGGTGAACTTGAAACCTGGGACGTCCCGGGTTTTTCGAGGGATCTCAGCGGCGCTTGGTCTTGATTACTACCGGCGTTCCTTCGAAGCCGAACTGTTCACGCAGGCGGTTGACGAGGAATCGTTCGACGGAGAAGTGCACCTTGTCTGCTTTATCGGTGAACACGATGAAGGTGGGCGGGCGAACCGAGCCCTGCGTCAAATAGTAGATGCGGATGTCGCTTTCGAACTTGAGGCTGGCCACGAATCGATTGAGCTCGCCGGTGGTCACGCGCTTGGAAGCGGACTCGTAGCATCTCTTGATTGTCGAGAAGATGCGGCGGATGCCTTCGGCGTTCTTCGCTGAGGCGAACAGGACAGGCGCGTAGTCGAGGAACTTGAGTTCATCGCGGATGGCTTCGGTGAAGGCGCGCTTGCTCTTGCCTTCGGCGGCATCCCACTTGTTGACCACGATGATTACGCATCGACCTTCTTCGTGCGCATAGCCGGCGATGGTCGCATCCGAGCCGACGATTCCTTCGGTCGCGTCCACCATCAGCAGCACCACGTTGGCCATGCGGATGTTGCGGCGGGCCATGACGACGCTCAACTTCTCGGTCATTTCAGTGGTCTTGCCCTTGCGCCGGATACCTGCCGTATCTACAAATCGGAAGGCGGTGTTTCCTTCCACTACCGTTTCGTCAACCGCGTCACGAGTGGTGCCCGCAACCGGGGAGACAATGGCCCGCTCGGAGCCGACGAGCGAGTTCAGCATCGTAGATTTTCCTACGTTGGGACGGCCGATAATAGCGACTTTGATGCGGCGCTGATCGTCTTCTTTCTCAGCTTCTTCGAGGACGGGATCTTCCTTCGGAAAGGGTTCCGTCGCGTGAGCGAGTAGTTCATCGAGTCCAAGTTTGTGTTCGGCCGAAATAGCGAACGGGTCTCCCAGGCCGAGTGAATAGAACTCCGGGACGAGATTCTCCCTGACCTTGGCGTCGATTTTGTTGACCACCAGAGTGAGCGGCTTGCCCAGAGGACGGAGAAGCTGCGCGAGGTCGCGGTCGGAGGCGGTGATTTCCGTTCGGCCGTCGATCACATAGAGGATGTGAGAGGCGAGATCGAGAGCGACCCGGGCTTGTTTGAGGATATGGCTGGGGATGAGTTCGTCGTCGTTCGGGATGATGCCGCCGGTGTCGATCAGCCCGAAGCGCTTGCCGCGGTACTCTGCCTCGCCGTAGATGCGGTCGCGGGTGATGCCCGGTTCATCGCCTACGATGGAGCGCCGAGTGCCGAGTATCGCGTTGAATAACGTGGACTTGCCAACGTTGGGGCGGCCCACGATGACAATGGTGGGAAGTGGTTCGTCGGCAGGATTCATGAGACGTTTTCAGCTTCGCACAGGCCAATATTGGCCCACATGAGACCATAGTAGAGACCCATGTCAGTTGAAATTACGAGCGCGAACACGCGCAATATCGCCATAATTGCGCACGTCGACCACGGGAAAACAACCCTGGTGGACGCCATGTTGCGCCAGAGTGGCATTTTCCGGGCCAACGAAGAAACCGCGGAGCGCATGATGGACTCGAACGAGCTCGAGCGCGAACGCGGCATTACCATTCTTGCCAAGACCACCGGTGTCCGCTATCACGGTACCAAGATCAACATTGTAGATACGCCTGGCCACAGCGATTTCGGCGGTGAAGTGGAGCGCGCGCTGAAGATTGTGGACGGCGTGATGCTGCTGGTGGATGCCAGCGAGGGACCGCTGCCGCAGACGCGCTACGTGCTGATGAAGGCGCTTGAAGCCAAGCTGCCGCCCGTGCTGGTGATCAACAAGATTGACCGGCCGGATGCCCGCATTCAAGAGGTCGTGAACGAAGTCTACGATCTTTTCATCGATCTGGATGCGACGGAAGACCAGCTCGATTTTCCGATTGTTTATACCAACGGCAAGGCGGGGATTGCGAAGCTTGATCCGGCCGATGAGAGCGACAATCTGCAGCCGCTGTTTGAAACCATTCTGAAGCACATTCCGCGGCCCAAGGGCGATCCGATGGAGGTGCTGCAGTTGTTGGTAGCAAACCTGGATTACAGCGAGTATCTGGGCCGGCTAGCCATCGGTCGCGTATTCAACGGCACTCTGCGGCATGGCGATGAGGTGAATATCGCGAAGCTCGACGGGTCCTTGCAGAAGACCAGGATTACGAAGATGTATTCGTTCGAAGGCCTGAAGCGTGTGGACGAGATGCTGGGTAAACCGGGCGATGTGCTGGCAATCGCGGGCGTGGAAGGGATCACGATCGGGGAGACGGTGACTAGCGCGGAAAGCCCGAAGCCGCTGCCGAACATTCAGATCGACGAGCCCACGATTGCGATGACGTTCACGATCAACAACTCGCCGTTCGCGGGCCGTGAAGGGACGTATGTGACGTCACGCAATCTCCGGGATCGGCTGGATCGGGAGCTGCTTACAAACGTTTCGATCCGGGTGGAAGAAGCCGGTGGACCGGACGCGTTCAAGGTGATGGGTCGCGGAGAATTGCAACTGGCAATTCTGATCGAAATGATGCGGCGCGAGGGATACGAATTACAAGTCGGAAAGCCTGAGATCCTGACGCGGACGATCAACGGCGTGCTGCATGAGCCCTTAGAGCTGCTGGTCATTGATTGCCCGGAAGAGTTTATCGGGGTGGTGATTGAGAAGTTGGGCAGCCGCAAGGGCAAAATGACCAAGATGGTGAACAATGGCTCCGGCCGCGTGCGCCTCGAGTTTCATGTGCCGTCGCGCGGCCTGATTGGCCTCCGCAGCGAAATGCTGACCGAAACGAAGGGAATGGCGATTATGAACTCGCTGTTCCATGGGTATGTCGAGTGGCAGGGCGATATTGAAATGCGTCCGACGGGCTCTTTGGTTTCCGATCGGGCGGGCATTGCAACCAGCTATGCCATCTACAATTTGCAGGAGCGCGGCGTTATCTTTATTTCGCCGCAGACTGAGGTGTATGAGGGCATGATCATCGGCGAGAACGCGCGAAACAGCGATCTGGACGTGAATATCGTCAAGGAGAAGAAACTGACGAACATGCGGGCTTCTACGTCAGATGAGGCGATTCGGCTGGTGCCTCCGAGAATACTCAACCTGGAACAGGCGATCGAGTTTATCCAGGAAGACGAGTTTGTAGAAGTGACGCCGAAATCGATCCGGCTCCGGAAGAAGGTTCTGAAGGCGAATCAGCGCTGAGTGATTTCCGGGCGCAGGAATTTCTGCGGGCTGCCGAGTGATTTGGTGACTGCCTCGGCCGCCAGATATCCGCTGCGAACTGCGCCTTCCATTGTGGAGGGCCAGCCGGAGCGGGTCCAGTCACCGGCGAGGAAAAGGTTCGGAATCGGGGTTGTTTGCAAGGGCCGCTTTCCTTCGAGATTTGGCGCGGCGGAGAACGTGGCCCGGACTTCCTTGACTACGTGGGCGCGCTCCACTTTGGCTCCCGCCACGCTCGGGAAGAATTCCTGAAGCTCTTTCAACGCCAAACTGATGACGTATTCTCTCGACATCTGAGTGAGAGAACGCGAGGCGCTGACGACAAGCTGAATGTGCTTGCCG
>JAOAPP010000838.1 GCA_025462985.1 Bryobacterales bacterium
TCCACTCGATGCCCTCGCGCTGCAGGCCGCTCTTGAGCCGCGCGCAGAACCCGCACCAGGTGGTGGTGTACATGGTCATCATCGCTGGATCGTCGCCTCTCGTCGGGGAACCTGCCAGCCGGGACAACACCCGGAACGGGGTGCCCATTCCGCTTCCGAACTGCACAACAGATGTTGTGCAATGCTTCTTGTACATCTAGGGTCGGCGCCATGAGCGATCGCCAGACACGTCAGATCACGGACTCCCGGGTGCTGGCCGCGATGGCCCACCCCCTGCGCCGCCGGCTGCTGGACATCCTGCGCGTCGACGGCCCGGCCACGGCCAGCAAGCTCGCCGAGCGCACCGAGCAGGGCGTCGGCAACATCAGCCACCACCTGCGCACGCTGGCCGCGTGCGACCTCGTCGCCGAGGCACCCGAGCTGGCGCGCGACAAGCGTGAACGCTGGTGGCGTCTCGTGGCCACGACCCTGCGCTGGTCGAGCACGGACTTCCAGGACGACTCCAGCGCGGAGGCGATCGCCATGGCGTCGTTCTCCATCGATCTCGACCGCCAGGTCGGGCACGTACGGGAGTTCGGCGCGTCCGACGCCGCGGAGCGTGACTGGTGGGCCGAGGGGCCGTTCTCGACCAGTCACTGGATGCGGCTCACGGCCGACGAGCTCGAGCAGGTGTCCCAGGAGGTCGTCGAGCTGCTGAGCCGCTGGAGCAACCGCGAGCTGCCCGACGACGGCCGGGAACGGCGCACCGCGTTCGTGTTCGCGCACGGCGTCCCGGCCCGGCCGTGACCACCTACACGCTCTCCGGCTTGTCCGACCCGAACGAAGTGCGGGTGAGCCTGCTGCGCCAGCACGACTTCCGCTCGTTGTGGGTCGGCGAGACGACGTCCAGCCTCGGCAGCAGCGTCACCTCGCTCGCGCTGCCGCTCGTCGCGCTGACCGTCCTGCACGCCGGCGTCGTCGCGGTCGGCGTGCTGAGCGCCGCGGCCTGGCTGCCCTGGCTCGTCGTCGGCCTGCCTGCCGGCGCCTGGGTCGACCGGCTGCCGAAGCGTCGGGTCCTGATCGCGGCCGATGTCGGCCGCGCGGCGATCCTCGCGCTGGTCCCCGTCGCGTACCTGACCGGCGCGCTGGCCATGTGGCAGCTCTACGTCATCGGGTTCTCGGCCGGAATCCTGACGGTGTTCTTCGAGGTCGCCTACCAGTCGATCCTGCCCGAGCTCGTCGATCGCGATCGCCTCGCCGAGGGCAACTCCCGGCTCGAGATCTCGCGGTCGGCCGCCCAGATCCTGGGCCCGGGGCTCGGCGGTTTCCTCGTCGGCGTCATCACGGCCCCGATGGCGATCCTGGCCGACGCCCTCAGCTACCTGGGCTCGGCGGGGTTCCTGTTCGGCATCCGGACCGGCACGGGCGACGCCGAGCCAGCCACCCGCGAGGCGGTCGCCTCGCCGCGGCCGAGCCTTCGCCACGAGATCGCGGAGGGCCTCCGGTTCTACGCGAAGAGCTCGCTGCTCCTGGCGGAGTCAGCGGCCATCGTGACGATGAACCTCGGCAGCAACATCAGCTACTCGATCCTGCTGGTCTTCCTTGTCCGCGAGCTCGGCCTGAAGCCGGAAGCCATCGGGATCGCGTTCTCGATCGGGAGCATCGGTGTGCTGGGGGGTGCCGCGTCGGCGGCGGCGTTCGGCCGCCGGCTTGGCGTCGGCCCGGCCCTGATCGTCGCCACCGCCATCGTTACGGGTGGCGCGTTTCTGATCCTGCTCGCGACACCCGACACCGCATTCGTGCTCCTGCTGATCACGGCCGCCGTTCAGGGCTTCTCGGGGATCATCATCAACGTCAACGGCGTGAGCCTTCGTCAGTCGCTGACGCCGGATCACCTGCAGGGCCGGGTGAACGCCACGGGCCGCTGGATCAACTGGAGCATCCTGCCGCTCGCGTCGATCCTCGGCGGGCTCATCGCGACGGCGATCGGGCTGCGAGGGACGATCCTCGTGGGCGCGGTGATCGGACTCCTCTCGCTGCCGTGGCTGATCTTCACGCCGATCCGGAAGCTCAGGGAGATGCCGCGGAGCCCGATCGGGGTGCCGGCGCCGGAAATCGACGTGCCGCCCGGCGGTCAGCCCCCGGCCTGAGGGTCCTCCGGCGACCACGCAGCGGGCCGCTTCTCGGTGAATGCGGCGAAGCCCTCGCGGGCCTCCTCGCTGACCCGGTGCCGGGCAATCACGCGGGCCGTGTGCCACTTCGACGATCCATGGCCCAGACCGCGGACCTCGCGCACGATCGCCTTCGCAGCGCGAACCGCGGTTGGGCCCGAGGCCAGGATGTCTGCGATCGCCGCATCGACCGCCATGTCGAGGGCGGCATCGCCCTCCACGACCTCATGAACCAGGCCGATCCGTTGGGCCCGAACGGCATCGAAGCGGCGCCCCCCTGGGAAGAGAGCGCGGGCATGGGTCTCACCGATCTTGGCGATCACGAACGGCGCGATTACCGCCGGGAGGATCCCGAGACGGGTCTCGGTGAAGCCGAAGCGGGCACCGGACTCGGCCACGACGAGGTCCGAAACGGCGCACAGCCCCATCCCGCCGCCCAACGCGGCACCCTGGACGCGGGCGATGACCGGAACCGGGCAGGTGTCGATCGCCTCGAACATCTCCGCCATGGCCATCGCGTCCTGCTCGTTGCCCTCGACGTCGAGGGCCATCGCGGCGCGCATCCAGGCGATATCCGCGCCGGCAGAGAAGGTCTCGCCGTCACCGGCGAGGACGACCGCCCGAAGCGCGTCCGGCGCCTCGCGAGCGAGGGCCACGAATGCCGCGCGCAGCTCTGCGATCAACGTCGCATCGAACGCGTTTCGCACCTGCGGCCGCGCGAGCGTCACCCGGGCGATCGCGCCACCCGGCCCGGTGCGCTCGATGCGGAGGCGATCCGTCACGGCAGCATCGTAGCGATGCCGGCCGGCGCTAGGCTCAATGAATGCTGCTCGGGATCGATCACCT
>JAOAPP010000367.1 GCA_025462985.1 Bryobacterales bacterium
CAATGCGCTCGGGTGTATTCAAAAAGGTGTAGCGTCCCGGTTTCCATCCATCAAGCATATTTACGTTCAGCCTAAGGGGAATGCAGAAGCCTCTGGCTGAGGAACTCTCCTTCCCGAACTGCGATCCCTCCCATAGGAATTTGAATGGTGCCGCAAAGATGAAGCTACCCGAAACACTGGTTTCCGCAGTCAAGCGGCGAAAGGCTATACTCTTTGCCGGGGCCGGCCTTTCATGCCATCTCGGACTGCCATCTTTTGACGCGCTGAAGGCTCACATAGGAGAGCGATTGCACCTGCCGAACTGGAGTGCGTTTGAGTTCCCGGCTCTCGCTGAGTACTATTTGCTGAAGGAGCAGCACCGAGATGAGCTGTTGTCTTGGATCGAGCGAACGTGGCGCCCTCGGAACGCCAACATTCTCGCCTCGGAACCACACCGGTGCCTTGTGGAACTCGACTTCCCGGTGATTTACACCACCAATTACGATTCCTTATTGGAGTGCGCCTTTGCAAACGCCCGCAAGCCATTCAGCAAAGTGGTAGGAGTGCAGGACCTGGCTGAAGCTACACCGGGGCACACCGAAATCATAAAATTTCATGGCGACTTCAGCGACCCTAACACGATTGTGCTGACCGAATCCAGCTTCTTGAGGCGCATGAGTCTGGATGGACCCCTCGACATCCGACTGCGCGCCGACAGCGTGGCCAGACCACTTCTGTTCGTCGGATACAGTATGAGCGACCCGAACATTCGTTATCTGCTGTTCAAGCTCCGACAGCTATGGGAACAGCACTCCGAGATAACCAAGCGGCCAAACTCATACGTGCTAATGGTGGAGGAAAACGAAGTGCAGCAACAGATCCTGCTTGATCGGGGCGTGGAGCCAATCCTTGCGGTCGAAGGAGATGCGAGCGCCGGCCTGACCCACTTCTTTCAAGCCCTCTTGCGGGCCGTCAGGTCGGAATAGGCATCGCGGGAGGCGTTCGTCCGCGCCATGAAGAATCCCATACCGAATTCAATCCGCGGGATGATCATAGGAGCCTGGATCGTGAGTTTGATCTGGCTAGAAAACAGCCGGGCTCTTCGTGCGGTGCGCCAAAACAAAGTTCGTCGTGATATGCGGAACCTTGTAATTGCAGCCCCGGCCGGAGCAGTCCTGCAAGCGTTGGAAGCGCCAGTCTCTTTCAACCTGGCGAACTTAGTGCAAACCAGGAAGTGGGGAATTCTGCCCCGCACTCCGCTTCCCCCGCTGGCGAGAAGTATCGCCGGAGTGATTCTTCTCGATTACACACTGTACTGGTGGCATTTCTTAACCCACCGAGTTCCCATACTTTGGCGCTTTCACCAGGTGCACCACTTGGATCAGGAGATGGATGCCACCACTGCACTGCGCTTCCATTTCGGCGAGATCACCATCTCAGTACTCTTTCGCGCACTACAGATTTCGGCGATCGGGCCAACGCCGAAGACAGTGGCCGTGTGGCAAGTATTTGTGTTTCTTTGCATTTTGTTCCACCATTCCAACGTCCGTCTACCTGCGGCCATGGAGCGGAAGATTGCCAGAGTTTTTATCACGCCGCGTCTGCACGGCATTCATCATTCGATCGCCCCGGAGCAAGTCAACTCGAATTGGTCGAGTGGTCTCAGCATCTGGGATTGGCTGCATGCAACACTTCGAACCGAACCGCCGCAAGACGAGATCACAATCGGCGTTCCAGGGTTTCTAGCGGAAGATCAGGTTACGCTCGGAAAATCCATCATGCTGCCGTTTCACGAGTCCGGAGCGCTCCCCGAATATGATCGCGTTGCCGTCCGGCAGCCGTTCGGAGCCATAGCCTAACCGGTAACCCGTCTGGCATGGCGGTACCAGCGCGCGAGCAGATTGGGCGATACGCCGCCCCAGTACAAGATCTGCAAGGCCGTCCAGTGCATCCACATCACGGCGAAGTTTCTGGTTTCGAATCGCCGTGATGAGGTGATCATCCGGCTCTCCAGGTGCACGAATCTTCCTACCCTTCTAAGCCGCTTCAAGAGGTCAAGATCTTCAAACAGGGCATACGAACGGAAGCCGCCGATCATTTCGTAAATGTCGCGTCTCACAAAAATTCCTGAGTCGCCGTAGGCGAGGTTCAGCCCTCGCAGCATAGGGTAGATAGCAGTCAGCAGTCGTGCCGCTCTGGACGATCCATCGAAGGTCAATCCAAAGTTCCCGGCTACGGTCGAAGGATCCATCAAGGCCAATCGGATATCACTTAACGCGCCAGCCGGTGGAAGCGTGTCTGCATGCACGAACCACAGGACGTCACCACGTGCCTGCATAGCACCCGTGTGAAGCTGAACCCCGCGTCCTCGGGTCGAAGGAACTACGCTGATGCCACAACGCCGTGCGAGCGCAACGGTATCATCGTCACTACCGCCGTCTACGACTAGAACCTCTTTTTTACCTTCCAGCCTCTCGAGAGCAACAAGAGTCCGAACGATCTGAGACGCTTCGTTCAAGGTTGGGATGACGATACTGATCAACCGGACACTCGCAATTCAGATTCGTGCTCGGCGAACCAGATCCGTGTGGCAGGTGCGATCTCGCTCCGTGTGTCTCTCAGCATTTCCTGCAACAGCAAAAGATCAGCCAGAGTATCCACGTCAAGCAGCGTCCTCAAACAACGGACGCTCATCCCGTGCCCATGTAAGCGCGCCGCCGTAAGTTCGCCTGCTTCCGCAGTGCTCCAGGGCAGATCCGCCAGCAATCCTCGCGGGCAACTGCGAAGGCCCAATAGATAGAAGCCGCCGTCGCACGATGGGCCAATTACGGCATCTGCCGTCTCGAGTCCGTGGAGCGCATCGTTCAAGTGAGAGGCCATCAACAAGGGGGAATCCGCCCCAATAGCAATGGCGGCAGGCGCAAGATGCAGGCCTAGTCTTAGAATGCGTTCAAGGCGGCATCCCAGTCCACCGCTTCCCTGCATCCAGAGATTTCCTTCCGGAACTGTCACAGGAAAGCTACCCTCTTCGGCAGCAGCCAGCACCGACATCACTCCTTCGCAGTCACGGACGATCGACCAGACGTCGCACAGCATCGCGGAGGCCAAAGATGCCGCAGGAGCGGCGCCGATGCTGCATGCCAGGCGCGTTTTGACCTTACCTGGAACGGGCGGCTTGGCAAAGATGCAAACGGGAATTCGAATCACGGCTGTGGTACTCGGCCCGGATCCTTAACTCAGCGTTCCGCCGCAACTGGACCCGGCACCCGCGGTACAGCCAAAGCAATGGTCGGCAACGGTTATCGGGCGCTCCAGGACGTCTTGAAAGCTTTCGACGTCCCAGATGGAAGAGCGGCCCGAAATGGGCATGTCCAGCATCTGATTGAAATCGCAATCATATAGGCGGCCATTCCAGGAAACGCTCACCAAGCTTCGGCACATCAGGCGATCTACGGTTGCAGGATTGAAGTTGGCGGCCAGAAGTTCGGAGTATTGCTGCTGCTGGCCGATCCGGATCAGAAAATCAGAAAAGCGCCGGATTGGCATGTTAGTGATCGTAAATAACTGGTGGAACTCAATGCCAAACTGTTCCCGCAATCGTTTCTTATACTCGCGTTCCAAGGCCTCCTGAGCCGGCGGCAGCGACGCGCCTCCGGGATTGAAAACCAGATTGAGGCGCAGATGAGACCCGTGCAGCCCATATCCGAACCGGTTCAGAAGCTGCAATGCGCGAATGCTCCGATCGAAAACTCCCCGGCCGCGCTGCTTGTCAACATTCTCAGCCGTGTAGCAGGGGAGGCTTGCCGTCACCTCTACCAGCCGGGCGGCCAGAAACTCCGGCAAGTCCTCGTAACCCGGCTCCAGGAAAATCGTGAGATTGCAGCGA
>JAOAPP010000373.1 GCA_025462985.1 Bryobacterales bacterium
CGGAAGCGGATGAGGGCATGCCAAACGTCATAGCGGCCGTGGCCGACCATTATGTATCCTTGCGTATTGCGTAGCTCTGGTTGAATGTCGGGATTATCAATCTTCGGAGCCAGCACGTTGTGAAACTGGGTGCTCATTGCAGAACCTCGTTTTTCAGTGTTTAAAAGTGGGCACATCATACCTTCAATAGCGAATAATGTCTAGGGAAGGGGACAGGATCCAGAGTCCCGTGATCTACGTACTTCATTTGCCGTTTTACCCGCCCGGTATCGACTTTCGGCCGTGGGCGGTGGAGATTGAAGGTTTTCGACTACTGCGCTGGTTAGCCTTCCGCCTCACTCGACGGGTGCCTGCTCGTTCGGTTCTTGTGTTAACCCATACTCCGCTAGATCGTGATCTGGCGAACGACTGCACCGCAGGTACCGATATTGCGGTTTTTCAATCTCGGACGGAATCAAAGCTCGAAGCCATCGCAGACATCGCCGCTGCGTTTCCCAAACAGGAGGTGACATGGTTCGGTCCTGAGCTTGCGTTTGCGCCATCAGATCTTTTGGAGTGTGTGGCTTTACATCATGGGTCGACGGCGAATCACTACACGCGTACGTCTGGGCTGCCAGAACTCGTCGGGTGTGAAATAGCAAATCCTAAGCTTCTCGCGGCGATCGGCCGCCTCGACTACGAAAGTGGTGCACCTGATCCATCCGTTGCGTTTGCCGAACTCATGAAAATGCGCAAGGAGGCGCCGTCTTCAGAACAGATTCGCGCGGCCCCGTTCGATGTTTGTGAACACTACGGCCAGGCAACGAACTTTCCTGAGATCGCCGTTTTGACTCGACATGATGCCGACATGGCTCGGCAATCTCTCGTGAGCTTACCGAAAGATTACGCGTTTGAAGCTATTCTGAACTGGGTATCAGCACAAGCGCCAACGTATCTTCCGCCATTCATCGGAGGATGTTCTAGTGACGGGTGGCCCACGATCTTGTATGTCGAGAGTTGGTCGGGGTACTCCGGTGCGGCAGAATGTCTTCGCGGGCTTGCCCAAGGGTTATCACCGCTCGGGTTCCGGCAATTTGCGGTGATTGGAGTCGATGGCCTGCTTGCGACCCGACTGCGTGAATCAGGCGTCTCGGTGGCGTGCCCGAATTGGGAAATGAATAGAAACACACGGTCCGTTGACGACCTGGCGGCTTATGCTTTTGAGGCAGTGAAGCCGGACGTGATCCATTTCAACAGTCCTCCGGGCGATGCTTTCGTGCGACACGCACGTTCAATGGGAGTTCCGATCGCTACCCATGTGAGAATGGCAACGCTCAATGCATGGGCCGAGTTGCTCGCTAAATCGGCACGAGTGATTGCCGTTTCCCAATTCGTACAACGGAAGCTTGAGGCGTTCGGCATCCCCGCAAAGCGAATCGACGTAGTTTACGATGGCATCGACACCGAGCAATTCTATCCCGGCGTCCATGACAAGAGAGCTATGCGCTCTCAATTCGGCATACCTCAAGACGCGTTCGTAGTATTGATGATCGCGAGCCTTAACGCGGCAAAGCGACATGATCTTCTTATCGAGGCGGCAGCGCGTGCGATCAAGTACGTGCCTTCGCTCTTAGTGGTCTTCGTCGGTAAAGATGGCGATCTAGTTCTGCGCCGGCGGCTTGGCCGTCATGCTTCTGCTCGCGGATTTAGCGACCGACTGATTTGGCTGCCGTTCCAGCAGGATATTCGCGAAATCGAAGCTGCGGCGGACGTTCTGGTGCTGTGTTCCGACAACGAAGCCTTGGGCACCTGTGTTCTCGAGGCAATGTCGCTGGAGAAGCCGGTCATTGTCTCCGACTCAGGTGGCATTTGCGAGGTCGTCGAAGATGGTGTCAGCGGTGTCGTGATCCCTGCAGGTAATTCCGATGAACTGGCACAGGCGTTGGTTCGAGTCGCCAAGGAGTCTGAGTGGGCAGTCGTACTTGGGCGCAACGCCCGGAGGCGCATTCTAAATGGATTCACGCTCCGGCACTATGCTGAGCAGACCGCCGACATACTCCGGGCCATTAGCCTCAAGCGTTAGAGTGCACCCAACCAGGATAGGCAGTTGCGAGCGAGGTGCAGGGGGAGCCGGACCACGTTGAGCGGAACCATTCTTTACATAAGTTGTCAGCCTTACCGCCCGGATTCAGTTCAGCCAGCACTGTTGTTTCGTCGCGCGTGAGCGTGAATCCGTGATTTTCCAGAATAGTCTGGCCATTGGGTAGCTGATTGCAGGGCCGCTGATTTGATTGCTCATACCATGCCCTGAAGCGTAATTCCGCGTCGATGGCCACCGCACCTATTGCGGCCATGAAGCCACCCGAGGGACCGTCCTTCACCTTGCTTTCTACGCCCAGAGCTTTCCAGAATTCAGCAATTTGTCCCATACCTGCATCGTTGCGCACCCAGCGATTGATTTCGGCGAGCTCGTAAGCAGACAGATAAAGTTGTTGACCCGTAAACAGATGGTCGAGCCTTTGCAAAGCCTGGAACGTCGGCTGCGCCTGAAGATTGTTCGGCTGATCCTCTCGCGTTTCTACATCCGAAGCTTCTTTCACTTCGGCCCTGAAGGCTTCGTTCTTTGCGAGAAGTGCCAATGCGTGCCACAGTGTCCTCATCGTATTACTCCTTACTCCTAAATCGTTTTCTTCAGACAGTCGTTGCGCGCCTCAATGACCTGGTGCACAAACGGAAGTTGCTGGTTCGCACCCCAATGGGTTAGGAACAGGTCGCAGCAAGAAACGGCTTCGTGATACTTTCCCAAAGCTTTTAGCACGTGACCAGCCATCGCCGCGCTCCGAATCCACACAAGAACGCATTCGAATCGCAATGCGGCCCACTTTGCCTCGAGGATCTGCTTGTAGAAACCCAGAGCGTCTTGAGTAGCCCCGTGCATACTCAACACCTCCGCTAGCGTTGACGAGCACGAAATATCGGGCCAAAATGCATGCGCCCTGGACAGTAGTGTAATCGCATGAGAGGCGCGTCCTTCAAGGCTCGCCTGTAGACCGTCGCACTGGGCGAATATCGCTTTTGAACGCGTGTTTGGATTCTTGTCGGCGATGGATTTGAGCTTCTGGTGAGCGCGGCGGAGGGTCTCAGAATCCCGGTTGTGCCAAGCCAGTTCAGCAGCGGCACGGAGCGCAAACAAATTCGGCGCGATTGGATCCCTTTGTGCCAGTGTCGCCGCGTGTTCAACTGCTCTCCAGCCCTCGCCCGTTAACACGAACAGTTGGCCTGCCCAGTACCGATAAAGATCTTCGTTTGCCTGATCTCCCCGAAGTACGATTAGGGATAACTCCCGCTCAAGCTGAGAGCGTGCTTGTTCGATTTGTCCTCCCAACAGGAGAGCGCGTGCCTGGTAAGAGCGTCCTACCCATTCGATGTCGGGATTAGCAGTGTTCTTGGCCAGCTCTCCGTAGTAGTTCAGGGCGCCGGCAGTGTCACTTTGCAACAGACGAACGTAGCCTTTCGCGGCCAATAGGAGCGGCGCTCTGGGCAACGTTTTCTCCGCTTGCTCAAGCGCGTGGGCGGCATCCGAGAACTTTCCCAAATCCGCGTACGCGCAGACAAGCATGGTATGACTCAGAGCGTTCTGTGGATCCAGCCTGACGGCTTCCTGGTTCTGCTGGAGTTCGAGATCCGGCCGTAATTCAATCGCCCAAGCCTGCGCGAGGTTACGGTGCGCTTCGGCATCATTCGGATAGAGCTGCGCAAGGACATAGTACGCCTGCCGGGCGCTCTCCCAGTCGCCGGACACTATATAGTACAGTGCCTCCGCATGATGGCGCTGCCTGCTGCTAACCTTTTGCCGCAAGCTATAGGCTCGGGCTGCAGGCTCGAACGCAAGATCCCAGCGGCGGAGGGTTCCGTGGATGGATGCGAGATAAACATAGGCAATCGCGAATTCACTGTCAATTTTGGTGGCTTCCTCCAGGTACTCCTGCGCTACCTGAAATTCGCCGTTTTGATAACGCTCCAGGCCTGCCGCGAGCATTTCCAGCGCATCGGGATGCCCCGTATCCGCCTGGTCGAGCGGCGTTCCCTCAATTTGCGGTCCGGCTAGTTCATCGCCGCTAGCGAGTCCCGAGTGAATCGCCACCCGATGCACCAGCATTGGGAGGTCACGCGCCTCTTGCACCGAGTCGTCAAACGTTCCGACTTTCCGGCCGGATGCGGTTTCTATCGCCGTAACACGGAGCCGATAACCTGTGCCAGCCGTATTTACCTCGCCTGCCAGCGCCAGGCGCACACCGAGATTTTGCGCGATGGCTCGCGCAAGTTCCCCTCTGACAGGTACTATGCCAGCTCCCAGATCCTCGAGCGCCTTACGGACCTCGGTAGGTTTCACCAGCGAGACCTTCGGTGAATGTGCCAGCGCGATTCGGAACAAACTGCGGACGGCGCGACCGAGCGCTGCATTCGATGAACTGGTGAAATCTTCTACAATCGTTTTTATGTGCTCACCCCTCAGAAGAGGGCTGGTTGAGTTGTGCAGGTGAAAGAGCTCAACTGCGGCGATTGCCGCCGCTGCGGTGCCACCCCCGATCACCAGGTCGCGGCGACGCATCAGGCTTCGCAACTTCTTGGTCTTGGCCGACAGACCCATTCGCGTGGGCCGAACGGCT
>JAOAPP010000804.1 GCA_025462985.1 Bryobacterales bacterium
GTGATCGACCAGGCGACGGACATCAGCGCCTCCCGCACGGCGATCTTCCGGCGGGGTACGACGGTGATCCGGGTGCGCTTCAACACCTTCATGGACGGCCACCACCTGACCGCCGCCGAGTCCGACCGGATCCTCCAGCTCGCCGTGGCCAAGGCCGTCCGGTAGCTCTCCGCCGTACCCGCATGGCTGTGGCTCGGGAGTAGGTGTGCGTCGTACGGTGCCATGCAAGATCAGTCATGCGCATGCTGGAACTGGCGTGGGCCGCTGCGCAGTAACCCTCCGCCCGGGGCGGTCAGAAGGGGAGGACGCGGCCGGACGGGGTGCGGGTGTCGATCTCGACAGGGGCGAGCGGGCGTCGGGTCTGCTTGATGACCTGGATCTGCTTCACAGCTGCCTCCCTCGGTGGGGAACTCCGTTGCCCTGTTCTTCGGCACCTTCCTCAGATCCCTAGAGCCCCGCAGTCAACCTCGTGACAGCAACTACCCCCGAACAGCACAAATCCACACGGCGTTCACCGTGTGGATTCGTGACGAGCAGCTCAGCCCTCGAGGCGGAAGCCCACCTTCAGGCCCGCCTGGAAGGTGATGGTGCCGTCAGCCGCGACGGCGCCGCGGGTGTCGGTGACCTCGAAGTACTCGACGTTGCGCACCGTCTTGCCGACCCGCGCGACGCCGTTCTTGATGGCCGCGGCGACCGACTCGGTGGAGGTGCCGACGACCTCGGTCACCCGGTATATGGGATCAGCCATCTGCAGGCCTCCGCCCGATCTTGGAGCCCAGCCAGGTCAGCGGGTCGTACTTCTTGTCCACGACGCGCTCCTTGAGCGGGATGAGCGCGTTGTAGGTGATGTGGATGCCCTCGGGGCAGACCTCACTGCAGCACTTGGTGATGTTGCAGTAGCCGAGACCAGCCGACTCGCGCGCGAAGTCCTTGCGGTCGACGGTGTCGAGCGGGTGCATGTCGAGCTCGGCGATCCGCATCAGGAAGCGCGGGCCGGCGAAGTGCTCCTTGTTGTCCTCGTGGTCCCGGATGACGTGGCACACGTTGTTGCACAGGAAGCACTCGATGCACTTGCGGAACTCCTGCGAGCGCTCCACATCGATCTGCTGCATCCGGTAGGAGCCGTCCTTCTCGCGCGCCTTCGGAGCGAAGTGCGGGATGGACGCGGCCTTCTCGTAGTTGAACGAGACGTCGGTGACGAGGTCGCGGATGACGGGGAAGGTCCGCATCGGCGTGACGGTGACCATCTCGTCCTCGTCGTAGTCGCCCATGCGGGTCAGGCACATCAGGCGCGGCTTGCCGTTGATCTCCGCCGAGCAGGAGCCGCACTTGCCGGCCTTGCAGTTCCAGCGGACGGCGAGGTCGCCTGCCTGCGTGGCCTGGAGGCGGTGGATGATGTCGAGGACGACCTCGCCCGGGTTGACCTCGACCTCGAAGTCCTGGATGGCGCCACCCGACGCGTCACCGCGCCAGACCTTCATCTTCTTGGTGTAGGTGCGGGTGCCGCTCTTGGCGGGACCGTGCGAGCCGCTCACGAGTGAGCCCCTTCCTCGATGACCTGCTTGAGCTCGTCCGTCATCTGCGGGAGCGCCTTCTTGGTGAGCGTGATGCTCTTGTCGTCGGCCAGCGTGCAGATCAGGTTGGTCTGACCCCACTCCGGGTCGGACGCCGGGAACTCGTCGCGGGTGTGTCCGCCGCGGCTCTCCTCGCGGGCGAGCGCGGCCTTCGCGATGCACTCCGAGACGCGGAGCATGTTCTGCATGTCGATGGCCAGGTGCCAGCCCGGGTTGAAGGCCCGGCCGCCCTCCGCGGTGAGCTTCTTGGTCTTGAGCCGCTCGATCGTGGTGAGTGCCTGCTGGACCTCTGCACCGTTGCGGATGATGCCCACGAGCTCCTGCATGGCGCCTTGCAGCTCGTGCCAGACGCTGTAGGGGTTCTCGCCGCCCTTCTCGAACGGCTCGAGCGCCTCGGCCTCGGCCTTCGCGACCTGGTCCGGCGTCACGGCCTGGCGGCTCGCCGTCGTCGCGCGCAGCGCCGCGGCCTCGCCGGCGCGCTTGCCGAACACCAGCAGGTCCGACAGCGAGTTGCCACCCAGCCGGTTGGAGCCGTGCATGCCGCCGGACACCTCACCGGCGGCGTACAGGCCCTCCACGACCGCGGCCTGCGAGTCGGGGTCCACCTCGACTCCACCCATGACGTAGTGGCACGTCGGGCCGACCTCCATCGGCTCCTTGGTGATGTCGACGCCCGCCAGCTCCATGAACTGGTGGTACATCGACGGCAGGCGCTTCTTGATGAACTCCTCGGAGCGCCGGCTGGCGATGTCGAGGAAGACGCCGCCATGGGGTGATCCACGGCCCGCCTTGACCTCGGCGTTGATGGCGCGGGCGACCTCGTCGCGGGGGAGCAGCTCGGCGGGACGACGGTTGTTCTTCTTGTCGTCGTACCAGCGGTCGCCCTCCTCCTCGCTCTCGGAGGTCTCCTTCTTGAAGAAGTCGGGGATGTAGTCGTACATGAAGCGCTTGCCCTCGGAGTTGAGTAGCACGCCACCGTCACCGCGGACCGACTCGGTGACCAGGATGCCCTTGACCGAGATCGGCCAGACCATGCCCGTCGGGTGGAACTGCAGGAACTCCATGTTGATCAGGGAGCCGCCGGCGGACAGCGCGAGGGAGTGGCCGTCGCCGGTGTACTCCCAGGAGTTCGAGGTCACGATGTAGGCCTTGCCGATGCCGCCGGTCGCGAGGACCACGGACGGGGCCTGCCAGGCGACGAACTCGCCGTCGACGCGGC
>JAOAPP010000664.1 GCA_025462985.1 Bryobacterales bacterium
CTTGACCTCTGCCGTAGATGCGGTAAAGTGAGTGAAGGAACACTTTGGAAACCGCTCTCAAACATGCGAGATGGATAGCGCTTCTGGTTTGTGCGCTTTTCCTAACCTCCGTCCTCGACAACATCCCGGACTGTCCGCAGCTGAATCCGAAGTGTTCAGCCATTTCGGTTCAGGCTGACGGTCATTTCGATCCCGGAGCAGTCCCGGTTCCCGCTATCTCGCCAACATGGCGCATCGCGCCCGTTCAGGTGTCAACTGCAAGCGATCTGATCGCGGATGTGCTTGTTCCCACTCCCCGTTCTCTTATCGTTAAATCGCTTTGTCAAGCGGCCAATACCTCTCCACCCTTGGTTTAGTTCGTCTATTTGGCCTTTAACCTGGCGAACCTGCTCGCCCGTGCCGACCTCTGCTCTGTCGCCTTTGCAAACTGACGCAGCCAGATTAGCACCGCGTCTCGCATCCAGGTCGCCCTCTGAGCCTCAGGTTTTGAGGGGCGACGGTTCGCCAAAATATCACGGAACTGATTAGAAAACGAAGGGTGTAAATCAATGACCGTACATCTGGTCAATCCGAGTGATCTCTCTTTTGGCACCGCGGTAATCACCCCGCGGTGGCTTTATGTGTTGGCGGCCGCCACGCCGAGTTCGTTTGGCGATCCTAACATCGTCGATGAAACGCTGGAACAGATAGATGCTTCCTGCGTTCTGCCCGGCGACATTGTAGGGATTGGTATTCACACCGGCAACGCACTAAGAGGCTATGAAGTGGGTCGAATCGCCCGCGAAAAGGGCGCGTGGATTGTATTCGGGGGGATTCATGCCAGCTTGTATCCCGAAGAAGCTTTTGAGTTGGGTGGCGCTCATTCTGTAGTCAAAGGCGACGGAGATGTGGTCTGGGCGGAAGCCCTGCGGGACTGTGTCGGAAACGGCCCGCAGCGGCTATACGAAGGCGGCCGCATCGATGCACGCCATTTTCTGCCCGCAAGGTGGGATTTGATGCCGAGTGATAAATACATGTGGGCGTCTGTCCAGACCGTTCGCGGTTGTCCTAAGCATTGTTCGTTTTGTTCGGTCTGGCGCACCGACGGTCAGCGTCCGCGACAACGCTCTTCGGATGGAGTCATCCAGGAAATCGTCGCGCTGCGACGAAAGGGTTTCCGCTTCATCGCCCTAGCCGATGACAACTTTTACCCGGTCACAGCAACTGATCTCGCCCTGGCTGAACGACAGAACAATCAGGCGAAGCTGCTCGAATTGAGGTCGATTCGAGCCGAGAGGTTTGCCCTCATGGATCGCTTGGCGGAACTGCCGGAAGACATGGTCTTCTTCACTCAGATCACCATGGAGGCCGCTGAAGACACGGAGTTCTTAGCAGCAATGAAAAAGGCCCGCATCAAAGGCGCTCTGGTGGGTATAGAGGCCGTCACTCCTGAAGGACTGAAAGCCGTGTTCAAGGAGTTCAATTGTTCAGGCGACCATCTGGTCAAACAGCTACAGCGATTCCGCGAGCACGGTGTCCATGTGTTGGGATCCTTCATCTTTGGCCTTCCCACCGACAACCAGGACACGTTTGCGGCAACGGCAGCTTTAGCGGAGAAAGCTGGAATTACATTCGCGCAGTTTGTCATGCTCACGCCTTTTCCCGGCACCGTCGACTTTGAGCGCTGGGAAAAGAAACAAAACAGAAGCGCAGTGATTGTTGACGGTATCCCCGTCACTCGGTACTGGTTGATACCGCCTCAATCCAGGCCGAAAATGTTCATGTCTCATCCAAGTATGAGCTCGGAAGAGATCCGCGAGCGTACGCAGGAGGTTTGGGACCGCTTTTATAGTCTGACATCCATTTGGAAACGATCCGAGTGCGCCACCTCCCTTCGGAGCCGGCTAGCTTTTCTGTTCGTCTCTAAGCTTTATCGCCAAATGTATGCGAGAACCGGGATCTCCAGTGACAGCGCCCGCAGACACCGGGCGAATGTTTTAGCTCGTTGGCTCGCAAAGCCTTGTCTCCGCTTGTTTCAGGCGAAGCCGATGCCAAACCTGCAAGTGCCGCAAGCTTCATACTGCGCCCAAGAACCGTTTCAGGTGCTGTAACTCGAGCCAACCCAAATTGAAATCGGCTGTTCAAGTACATGGCGGTCGCCTCTACGCCTTGATTAATCTGTTGAGATACAGCGGGCTCAGCCTCGCGTTCCTCATGATAATAGTGAACCTGACACCTCGGCTCGAAGGAGCCACGAATCTTAAACCAGAGGAAGTGATTTCGGGCATCGACAAGAGTCAACAAATTCGAGAAGAGAAGCTGGCCGGATACACAGCAATAGAACAGTACACAGTCTATAACAGCCACTTTGCCCAAACGGCTGAGCTGACGGCTAGGGTTCGCTACCAGAAGAGAATCGGCAAAAGATACGAAGTCTTATCGCGCAAGGGACCTCGCTTTCTGGAGGAACGGGTGCTCCGGCGCATCTTAAAGGAGGATGCCCAGCTCAGCCGGAATGCGGAAAGATCGCACACCCTTCTCACATCAAGCAACTATTCAATGAACGTAACGGGCACCCAAACGATGCGGGGAAAGCTGTGCTATGTCATCAGCATTCATCCGCGAAGTCGAGAGTTTTCGCTGATTGAGGGAACGGCTTGGGTCGATGTCAAAGATCTTTCGCTGCTCCGCATTGAAGGGAAGCCTGCCGCAAGCCCGTCTTTCTGGACCGGCCAACCACTAATTGAACGCGAATACACGATTATCGACGGGCTCTCTTTCCCGCACCACAGCCGAGCGACATCCAAGGGGTTTTTCGGTGGCAAATCACAGCTGGACATTAACTACAGTCAATACCTGGTAGCCCTCTCGCCTTAGAAGAGAGCTACCTTCAAGTCAGATCATCATCCAGGAAGGATTTAACAATGAAAGTGGCAATCACAGCATCAGCCGCACTACTGCTCGGAACGTGCCTCGCACTTGCGTCTGAAACAGGTACTTTCGACCGCACTCTATCCGTTTCAGGACCAGTGGATCTCGACGTGAGAAGTGATCCTGGAGGAATTATCATCGCTTCCGGTTCTGCCCCGGTGGTCCGGGTGCATGCCGTCCTCAAGCCACTCTATGGCAGATTTGATTTGGATTTGGCGGAGGCCAACATTCGCGCTCTGGAACGGAATCCGCCAATTGAGCAGGTTGGTAATCGCGTTCGCATTGGGTACGTAGCTGATCCGGCGTCGTTACGAGGGGTTAGTATGCGCCTGGAAGTTGAGACACCTCGCATGACGGAGGTTCACGCCCATACGGATTCCGGGGGAATCCGGCTAGACGGCATGAATGGACCAGTCAACACCGAGACGTCCTCTGGCCGATCAGATATCAGCAACGTTGCTTTGGAGGTTAGGGTCGCAAGTCATTCAGGAGCCATTGTCATTCGCAGCGCCGGTGGCTCTGTTTCAGCTCATAACGAATCCGGCGGTATCCAAATCGTGAGTGTCCACGGCCCAGTCGAGGCCCAGACCAACTCTGGCCGAATGGAGATCAGCGATGTGTCGGGAGAAGTTCGTTCACAAACGCATTCCGGGAGCATTAGCATTGACAACGCAAAAGGGACAGTCACTGCTCACAACACGTCCGGAAGTATAAACGCCTTTCAACTTACAGGGTCCGTCCATGCAGAAACGAAATCGGGTGCAATACGGATCACACAAACCAGACCAGCACCGATCCGCGCTCTGACCGATTCCGGATCCATTCAGGTCGAGCTTGCCAGCCACGGTGGATATTCGATCGATGCGCAATCGGATTCTGGCAAAGTATCGGGTCCAGTCTCGGATGGTTTCAATCGGATCGCGGAAAACCACCGCCTGAAAGAACAAATCGGTGGTGGTGGTCCGCTCGTCGACTTAGATACTCATTCCTCCAAGATCAACATCAACTGAAACATTCGTCCGCCACGCACGCTATCACAACAACTGAGCGGAGTGGCCTTTGTCACACAAGATGACAATGTGAAGCATTGTGGAGAAAATCCATTTTGTGCTTTATCTCCACTTGCTCTTTGCGTGGGTGCAGCCGGGCAGAGATCACAACCGGGGCGCACAGCCCCCATCAGGACCAGTCGCTGAAGTTCCGAAACCTAGACTTGCCCAACGCTGAACAGCTGCTATGGGAGCGGAATTTGAGCATTGTCGCCAATCGTTTCCAGTTAGATGCTGCCCAGCAAGCGCGCTTGATTACGGGATATAAACCGAATCCTTTCGTACTGGTTGGGCTTGAGCAGGTTCCGTTTCAGTCCCCAATCCCGATGCTGGCGCGAATCCGGTCATTACGGGCCAGTTCAACAAAACCTTCGAGCGTGGTGGGCGACGGAGTTTCCGCTCAGGCTGGTACCCGCCTTGCCGAGGCCCAGCGCCACCGCGATCTTTGGGTAGGATTCGAATATCAGCGTGTCGGGAGCGATAATTCAGCAGGCATCATCGCACAGGTTCCGTTGTTCCTGTATAACAGTCAGAAAGCCGGGATCGCGCAAGCGGTTGCTCAAGAGCATGCGGCGGAAACTCAGTTGAAGCAAACGGAATTACAGGCGGTTACGGATGTACAAAAGGCCTTTCAGGGGTACTTGGGCGCCCGCCAATTGCTCGATCTTAACCTAAAAGACAATCTGATACAACTTCAGAAACTGGTCGACATCGCGCAATTCAGCTATACACACGGAGCAACAAGCCTGTTCAAACTTTTAGATGCGCGGCGAACTTTACGTCAGATCCAAACGGCTTACAGCCAAGCTCGTGAGAACTACCAATTGGCAATTGGACTAAGCCGTCGGAAGGTTCTTGGCCCATAGATGTTCCGCCACTATGCAGCGCACCGGTCGAAGCTTAGACATCTATCGTTTTGGCAGCGTAAGGTCACAAGTTTGCTGCTTGCCTCTGCCGAGCTTATGCCCGGTCGCCTGTTTGCGGGCTCTTTGAACTGCACCCTGACGAAAGTCGACCGAGATTTTGCCGCTCGACGGTATGGCGCGGCGGCGGCGCTGGATCCTCTTTGCGGACCTGTCCGCAATCGTCAAGGGTCTATCAAAAACTGGGCTTCACTTACTATTTCGCCGGTGCAGCAGAAAAAGCTTTAGAGGCGCTGCGCACAGCTAAGGCATGGAGGACCAGTGAACGCTACGTTCAGATCGCCGAGGCCGCTCATGGCGCAGGAGATCACTCCAAAGAACTAGACGAGGCACAAGAAGCGCTGAGGGTGGCCCAGGTTTAGTTGAAGGCTGAGAGGCGGCGGTGGCGGCCGCTTCGTTAGAATCGATTCGCCAAAAA
>JAOAPP010000416.1 GCA_025462985.1 Bryobacterales bacterium
GCGCCCGGCGTCGGAAATCCCGGCGCATCCGAGAGCTCCAGCACATACAGCAGCCCATCCGGTCCGACCTTCATACTCACAATCGTCGTAAACCCGGCCTTCGAACTCACCACGTTCCAGTGTCCAAAGCCGCCAAACAGATTGCCGAATCCCGGCAGCGGGTTCGGAACGTAGACGTTCTTCGCGATCGTCATCACCCTCTCCCACTGCGGATCAATGGGAAAGAGACCCAGATTGCCGACATAAAAAACATCGTCTACTGCCACAATCGATGTCGGGACAATATGCCCCTGCGACGCGGAGATGTCGATTACCTGCCGTACCTTGCCAGCCGGCGTTACCGAGAACACCTGCCCATGGTTTGGTTCCACGGCATACAGCACATCGTCATCGCTGATCATCCCGTACCACGTCCCATCCGGCTCGTAGTCGTCGGGGCTCGTGTACTTCGCCGGGTACGTCAACAGGGCCTGGCTCAGATTCGCCACGTTCGTCCACGTCCCATTCTTCACGTTCACCTTGATCACTGCGTTCGGGAAGGCAGTGTTTCCATGCGAACACCCTCCCCCTGCCAGCAGCGCATAAAGATCCCCATCCAGAAACGTCACGTCCCCGACCCCCAACGTATTGCCTGCAGGATCGATTGCCGAAGGCAACCCCGAGACGAAGGTCGTTACGTTCCGTGCCGTGTCAATCTTCGAGATGCGCGCGGTCGGCCCGCCGGTGTAAGGCCCAACCGGCACAGGTACCTGCGCGCACGTCCCGGCAGTCGACGTCTTTCCACCCAATCCCGCCTCGGCAACATAAAGGCTGCCATCCGGCCCGAATGCCAATCCCCTCGGCCCCTCCAGCCCCGAGGCATACACTGTTGCATTGGCCGGCAGTTGCGCCAGCATCCGAACTCCCAACGCGCCGCTTGCAAGAACAGCGGCACACAAAAACGACGATGTGAATCGAACTTTCTTCATAGAATCTCTCCTGGGTGTTATCGCAGACGGGCCGTGCCAGGCCAACGTTCAGGCCTTGGGTCATGCAGTCACAAATTAGTAAGGGGCCCACGAAAGGGTTCAGAATGCGCACCCGCGCATCTACGCTTCCAGGCAAAAGGTCGAACTTGTTTTAGCCTGGGGTCCTCGGCGTTCGAGCCAAGTAATCCTATACCTGGCGGGGGCTCCTGTCATCATCCGAACTAACCGACTCCGGCGAAAGTTGTTTGATCCCGTTCGATTCCCGTCCTTGATACTCTCCGATTCCCGTCCTTGATATTCTTAGATACTCCTGTCCAACTCCATGCGCCGCTCAACCCAAGTCACCGCCCCACTCCTAGCCGCAACCGCACTCTCCATCCTCACCGGCTGCCTCAAGCCCGAGATGCAACGCTGCGTCGACGAGCAGAATCGCGTCGTCGACGACAAGCTCTGCACATCGGAGCCGCCGACTGGTCCGATCGCTCCGTGATCTCGTTCATCGATCGGCTGAGGCAGCAATAATTTGAACAATCTAATATCCTTCCAGTCCACCAGGCCGGCTGATACTCTGTCCTCGTCACCGCCACAAACGGACCAGCGCGAGGAGCATCGCTTGTTTCTGACGAAAGAACGATTGCGTCTCTACCTCGGCGGCCTGCTCCTCCTTCAGCTCCTGGCATGCGCCCGGCTCTTTCCCGCCGCGCGAGTGGGTCACGTCGACTTCCGCACGTTCTACACAACCGGTCACATGCTCCGCACCGGCAACGCCATCTACGACTACGAAGCGGAGAAGTCCGCGCAAAGCGCCCTCGTCAGCCCCAATCTCTACGCGCTGCCCTTCATGTTTCCACCCTATGCCGCGCTGCTCTTCGTTCCACTCGCGTTAGGGAGCTACCTGACAGGTTACTTCCTCTTCTTCGCATTGAATCTTTGCTTCTGTGGTCTTGCATTAGCCGTCATGCGCCCGTATACAGCTTCACTCGGCGCACGGTGGCGGCCATTGGCGCCCTTGCTGTTTCTGTCCTTCATGCCGCTTGGAATTGCGCTCATGTTCGGGCAGGTGTCGATCCTTCTCCTGCTTCTCTACTGCGCCTGTTTTGCTCTGCTGCAAAGCGGCAAGCCTTTCCTCGCCGGGATACTCCTCTCTGTTGCATTGATCAAGTTCCAGATCGCTCTCCCCGTCGCCCTTTTATTCTTCATCTGGCGTCAATGGCGCTTCATAGCAGGATTCCTGTGCGGCGCTTTAGTGCTCGCCCTCATCTCGGTCCGCATCACAGGAGTGAAGGTCCTTGAGTCCTATGGACACTCTTTGTTCTTCATGTCGCACGAAGCGTCGAACGCTGTCGGTGAGGCCAGGTACGCCATGTTCTCCGCGCAGATGCCGAACCTTTACGGCTTCTTCCACTCCATCTCTCGCGGAGCCCCGTGGGGCCTGGCTCTGACAATCCTCTCCTCTTTGCTGGTGCTGCTCTGGGCCGCAACGCAAAAACCCTCCCTGCCCCTGGCGATCCTGGCCGGAATCCTGGTCAGCTACCACCTCTACCTCTATGACCTCACCCTCCTGCTCCTGCCGATGAGTCTCGTCTTCAACCAGAACATCGATTCATCCCCTCATGGGCGCGAAAAATGCTCTTTCTACGCGAAGCGTCTTTCTGGCCCTCTCCTCGCTTTGGGGCGCTTTTATCGTTTTCGATGATCATTACCTCGTCGCGATCCCTGTTGCAGTTCTGTTCGCCTGTTTCGGCCCGCCACACACTCGCACCCCACCCTCCACGTTGAGTTCTCCATCGCCGCCTGGAATCGCCGCTTGATACGGGTTAAGAAAAATCAGCGACAGATGCATTCTGGAATCGCGCAAATCCGATCTTAAAGCTCTGGCCCCTTGATACTCTGGTGCAGCTCCCATGAAGCGCTCAGCCCAGGTCACCGCGCCACTCCTTGCCGCAGCCGCCCTCTCGCTCCTCACCGGCTGCCGGCGCCCCGAGATGCAGCGGTGCGTCGACGAGCACAACAACGTAGTCGACGACAGCCTCTGCAACAACCAGCCCAACCAACCCCAGCAGCGCTCAGACGGCCACGGCGGCTTCATTCCCTTCTTCCCCTACCACTATTACTACGGCGGATGGGGAGGCTACGCCCTCGGCAGCCAAGTTGGCGGCGGTTCCTACTCCCCAACCCCAGGCCGCAGCTACACCAGCCGCGGAGGTTTCGGCAGCTCCTTCGCCGAAGGCGGCAGCCACTCCAGCGGCAGCGGCCGCGGCGGCGGAGTTGGCGAATGACAAGAGCAGGAGAATAATGCAGCGTATCCCCCTCACCCCGCGCGAAAACTGGCAGCAGAAAGTCGAGTCCGTTGGCCTGACCTTCCACACCCTCGAAAACGGTACCCCGTACTGGGATGAATCCGCCGCCTATCAATTCACCGCCGCCGAGATCGACACCCTCGAAGCCGCCAGCAACAAGCTCCAGGAAATGTGCCTCGCGGCCGCCCAGCACATCATCGACAAGAAGCGTTACGCCGAACTCGACA
>JAOAPP010000419.1 GCA_025462985.1 Bryobacterales bacterium
CCTAAATTTTCGTCCGCGTCTTTACATTTGCCGCAAGTGGCAAAACGTAGACATCAATTATGAGATCTGATACATCGACATCGGTTCCGTCATCAGATCGGGGTTCTTCAGTGCTCGGCAAAGAAACGCCTGCTATTGAACAACTCGGATCGCCTGTTGTGGATTGGGCTTTCTCGGGTGTGGACCGAGTGGCGCTCGGCCTTGGTCATCGTCAAGCCTGGTACCGTCATTGCCTGGCATCGTAAGGCATGCCGAATGTTTTGGACCTGGAAGGTATGGCGAGGTAAACCTGGGCGGCCGGCCGTATCGCGAGAGATTCGTGAACTGATCCGCCGCATGAGCCGTGGGAACCCTGGCTGGGGTGCACCCCGAATCCACGGTGAACTGGTCAAGCTCGGCATCGATATCGGCGAGATCAGCGTGAGTAAGTACCTGGTGCGCAGCCGAAAACCGCCCTCAAGACTTGGCGAACGTTCCTGGAAAACCACCTCCAAAGCCTCGTTTCGGTTAATTTCTTCACCGTGCCGACGATTCGCTTTCAGGTCTTGTATGTGTTCCTGGTGCTGGCGCATCAGCGCCGGCACATTCTTCACTTCGCGGTGACAGCACATCCGACAGCTGAGTGGACTGCTCGCAGATGGTGCCTCAAAGTGCCTTCGTTGAACACGATCAAGTGATCCAAGCATATGCCGATTACTACAACTCCGCTTCATACTACCCACCTCGCTATATAGCGGAAAGCGCATTCTGGATCTTTCCGGCACCGGCGCAAGCCCTCTAGGAGAGAGGCGTTTGAATGATCATAGAAATGCGGACGTACGAAACCAAGCTCGGCAGCCGGTCACAGTCTCAGACACCGCTTGGCGCGAGCCGATGAAAGCCAAGTTCTATGAAGGCAAACTCTCGCGCCCATCGGTGCCGCCGCGCATCATCGACAAGGTCAACAAGTGCCAGTTGAACGAAAACGCCGCAGTCAAGACGGTCCTCGCCCAGGCTCTTGCCGATTCGGCCGCACCCGCCTTCGCCAGGCGAACCTGAGAAAAACCCGCCGTCTGGGCACTTACGCATTAAGAGCCGAGCTTCCGAAGTTTCGGCTTCCAGAAGGATCCCCGATGCGCAGACTGCTCCCCTGCCTGTTCCTCATTTGCTCGCTCGATATTGCATCGGCCCAGTCGCCCGAGGTCGCCGGCGTCAGGTCCGACGTTGAGTTCAGTGGCGTTCTTCGAGACCTGTACTTCCGATCTCTCAGCGACGGCGGGCTTCAGGCACAACAGCAGGCTGCTCAACGAGCCGAAGCAGAGTATCAAAGGCGCCTGTTCTATGGCAAAGCGAAACACTTCGTAGACCTCTGGACCAAACTGACCAGGCAAATGAACCAGCGCGATACCGTGGATATCAAACTTGCTCGAAAAGTCTCCGAAGCTTTCCACGATCTCGAAAAGAGCAATGGCTGGCCCGCGCCCCCCACTCACTAGTCAGGCAGCGTGATAGAACCATGTAGGCGGCAGCGGTTTGACCCTTGCCGAATGCATGGACATGAAACACTTACTTCGTAACCTCATTCTCCTTGGCTGTTGTTCATCGGTCGGCATCGCGAAACAAGTCAACCAGGCGGTACCGAACCGTGCTCCGCTTAAAGAGAATGCTTTCAATCCTCTCCCGCTCGGAGCAGTCCGACCTCTCGGCTGGCTTCTGCAGCAGGAGCAAATTCAGGCGAACGGCCTGACCGGTCATCTTGACGAGTTCTGGAACGACGTCGGCCCCAACAGCGGGTGGCTCGGCGGAACGGGCGAAAGCTGGGAGCGCGGTCCTTACTATCTCGACGGGCTTCTCCCTCTCGCTTATCAGCTCAACGATCCAAAGCTCATAGCAAAAGCAAAGAAGTGGGTCGAATGGAGCCTCGAGTCGCAGCGCCCGGACGGTCAGTTCGGACCGGCAAAGAACGACGACTGGTGGCCGCGTATGGTCATGCTCAAAGTCCTAACGCAATACGCCGAAGCGACCGACGATTCCCGTGTCCTGCCGTTTATGCGGAAGTACTTCGCGTTTGAAAAGCGCGAACTGCCTGACCGCCCGCTTCGTGACTGGGGCCGCTATCGATGGCAGGACAACGTCTACGCCGTACTTTGGTTGTACAATCGCACCGGCGATGCAGATCTGCTTCCGCTCGCGAAGCTGCTTCACGATCAGGGCTACGACTGGGAAAAGCAGTTCGACAACTTCGCTTACACCGGTAAGCAAACGAGCGAGAAACTTGGCCTTGACAAAAAGGGCCCGATTCCCGACGTTGCCATGCAGACTCACGGCGTAAACAACGCGATGGCGCTGAAGGTTGCGCCCATCTGGTGGCTTCTCTCCGGCAGCGAGAGCGACCGCAGCGCCCTGGCCCGGCAGCTTACGATGCTTGATCGCTATCACGGTCTGCCCAATGGCATGTTCAGCGGTGATGAGCACCTTGCCGGCCGCGATCCGTCCCAAGGCATCGAGCTCTGCGCTGTGGTTGAAACCATGTTCTCCTACGAGCAGGATTTTGCCATCCTGGGCGATTCGCAACTGGGCGACCGGCTGGAACGCGCTGCCTACAATGCCCTGCCCGGCACTCTTTCGAACGATATGTGGTCGCACCAATACGACCAACAGCCGAACCAGATTGCCTGCACCCGTGCGCACCGTCAATGGTCCACCAACGGGCCGGACTCCAATCTGTTCGGTCTCGAACCAAACTTCGGCTGCTGCACTGCCAATCTGCATCAGGGCTGGCCGAAATTTGTTTCGAGTCTCTGGATGGCCACGCCTGACGGAGGGCTTGTGGTCCCAGCCTACGCGCCCAGTGAAGTGCGGACAGAAGTGAAGGGCGGGCCCGTCACGATCCGGGAAGAAACTGAGTACCCGTTCCGTGGGGATGTCCGCTTCACTGTTCAAGTCGGCAGTGAAACAGAATTCCCACTTGTCCTCCGCATCCCGGAATGGGCCGGCGTCGCAACCGTACAGGTGAATGGTCAAAGCATGCTTCCCTCAGATGTCACTGGCTCGCAGACCGGCTTCTACACGCTGCGCCGGAACTGGAAGAACGGTGATGTGGTCACAGTCGCTCTCCCCATGGAGCCCCGTTCGGTCCGCTCATTTCACAACTCCGCCGTATTCGAACGCGGTCCGCTGGTCTTCTCGCTTCCGCTTGATGCGAAGTGGGACGCACTGAAGCACTACACGGCGCAATCGGCCGATTGGCAGCTCACCTCTTCGGTTCCGTGGAACTATGCAGTCGCTCTGAAGGGTTGTGGGCCCCAAGTGAAGGAGGAGTCCGTCACCGCTACGCCGTTCGACGTTGAACATCCGGCCGTTACGTTGCAGGTCGAGGCTCGCCAGTTGCCTGAGTGGAAGATGGTGGAAAACTCAGCCGGCACGGTTCCTGCGAGTCCGGTAAGTTCCAATGCCCCCTCGCAGACACTGCAACTGGTTCCCTATGGAGCGGCCAAGCTGCGCATCACCGCGTTCCCTTATCTGAACGAGAGCGCATCCTGTTCGAAATAGGACCATGGCCAATTACTCCATCGCGTCCATTCCAGGAGATGGCATCGGGCCGGAAGTGATTCACGCGGGCGTTGAGGTGCTGCAAACTCTGGCGGGCCGACATAACTTCGGCCTGCGCATCCAGGAGTTCCCGTGGGGCTCTCAATACTTTCGTGAACACGGCCTCATGATGCCGTCCGATGGCCTCGCCACGCTGCGGCCTTTCGATGCGATTTACTTCGGGGCGGTAGGCGCGCCGGATCTGCCCGACCACGTTACGCTCTGGGGGCTGCGCCTCGCCATCTGCCAGGGCTTCGACCAATATGCGAATGTGCGCCCGACACGCATTCTCCAAGGTTTGCAGTCGCCCCTTCGCCACTGCAGTTCGGAAGATCTGGACTGGATCATCATTCGCGAAAACACCGAAGGCGAATACTCGGGACAAGGCGGGCGTGTACATCGAGGCATGCCCGAAGAAGTTGGGACGGAGCTGGCGGTCTTCACTCGCCATGGTGTCGAGCGCATCATGCGCTATGCGTTCCGGATCGCTGAATTGCGTCCGCGCAAACGCCTCACGGTGGTCACCAAGTCGAACGCGCAACGGCATGGGATGGTCCTGTGGGACGAGATCGCCGCATCAGTCGCGACAGAATTTCCGGATGTCGCCTGGGACAAGATGCTCGTAGACGCGATGACCGCGCGTATGGTACAGCAGCCGTCCACCATCGATACCGTCGTGGCCACGAATCTGCACGCCGACATTTTGTCCGATCTGGCCGCTGCGCTCGCGGGCAGTTTAGGGATCGCGCCCACCGGGAATATCGACCCCGAGCGCCGGTACCCCTCCATGTTCGAGCCGATTCACGGCTCCGCCTTCGACATCACCGGCAAAGGGATCGCCAATCCCATTGGAGGGTTCTGGACCGCCGCCCTGCTGCTCGATCACCTTGGCGAAGACGCGGCCGCGAAACATCTGATGTCCGCCATCGAAGCGGTTACTGCTTCTTCCGTCCGCACGCCCGATCTGGGGGGCTCTGCCACCACCGTCGAAGTCACCCGCGCGGTTCGCGATGCGATCCGGTAGATTGGAACGGATGAATCGACGCCAGTTCGTTTCGAGCCTCGTCGCAGCCGCCGGAGGGACCGCCCTGACCGCAGCGCCCGATCCAATGGTCCGGCAAGTTCTCGTGATGTTCAAGTGTCACTTCGATGCCGGCTTTATCGACACGCAAAAGGCCGTCGTGGACAAATACATCGAAGTATATTTTCCGCGCGCGATTGAGCTCGCCGAGGCGCAACGGGATGCCGGAGCGGACCCTTATATCTGGACCACTGGCTCATGGCTCGTATATGAGTCTCTGGAGCGAACTTCGGGCCCGATGCGCAAGCGCATGGAAACGGCGCTGGGCCGCGGGGATATCGCCTGGCATGCGCTTCCGTTCACCTGGCAGACGGAGTTTCTCGACGTTCCTACCATAGAAGGCTGCCTCGGCTTTTCGAAGTCGCTCGACCGCCGCTTCGGACGCACCACCACGGGCGCAAAGATGACGGACGTGCCTGGACACTCGCGCGGCTTGATCGCTCCGCTCGCGCGAAACGGGGTTAAGTTTCTCGACATCGGAGTGAATTCCGCGAGCACTGCGCCGGAAGTACCGGACCTGTTCGTCTGGAAGGACGGCACAGGGCAGTCGCTTCCCGTGATGTATCATCGCCTCGATTATGGCGGAGTAGTGGTTGTTCCGGGCTCTCCTCTCGCGGTTTCTGTCAATGTGCGCGACGACAACAGCGGACCGCACACGACCCAAGAGATCCGAGCCATTTTTGCCAACCTTCGCCGCCGCTTTCCCAATGCGTCTGTGAACGCTGCGAATTTGACTGAGATCGCGAATGCGCTTCAGGCGCACACCTCCGGCCTGCCCGTCATCACGGCCGAGATCGGCGATAACTGGATCTACGGAGTGGCGAGCGATCCTGTGAAGGTCGCCCGCTTTCGCGAGATTCTTCGGCTCCGTCGTGAGTGGATTGCATCCGGCAAGTGGAACGTTGGCGATGCGGCCGACATTGCATTTCTTCGCCGGTTTTCACTCGGGGCGGAACACACGTGGGGCGCCGATACCAAGTCGTGGCTCGACTTCGATCACTACACACCGGACGCTCTGGCTCAGATGCTTGATCAGCCGAAGTACAAGGTCATGACTCACAGTTGGGTGGAGAAGCGCGACGACATTCAGGCGGGGATAGCGACTCTTCCCGAGCCGCTGCACACAGAAGCGGGAGCCCGTCTCGCCGCGCTTACGCCGATACGTCCTGATAAAAAGCAGAAGAGCACGAGCTCGTTTTCGGGTACTCACCACGAGCTTGCGCTGGATCCGAAGACGGGAGCGATCACGAGTCTTCGCAATAAGCAGACGGGGCGCGATTGGGCCTCTGCGGACCATCCGCTCGCGTTGTTCAGTT
>JAOAPP010000433.1 GCA_025462985.1 Bryobacterales bacterium
ACGGCGAGCTTCATCGCCTTGGCCATGAGCTCCGAATCGTCCGCTTCCGCAATGGCGGTGTTCAACAGGACACCGTCAAAGCCCAGCTCCATCGCAATCGCGGCATCGGAAGCTGTGCCTACTCCGGCATCGACGATCAGCGGAACCTCGGTGATTGCTTCGCGCAGTATCTTCAGATTGGTCACGTTCTGAATGCCTAGACCGGAGCCGATGGGCGCTGCTAACGGCATAACGGCAGCCGCACCTGCATCGATCAGCTTTCGCGCGTTCACAAGGTCGTCGGTGGTGTAGGGCAGAACGACAAAGCCTTCCTTTGCGAGAATGCGGGTGGCTTGCAGTAGCCCCTCGTTGTCCGGAAAGAGGGTTTTCTGGTCGCCGATCACCTCGAGTTTGATCCAGTTTGAAAGCCCAGCCTCCTGAGCAAGCCGCGCAGTTCGAACTGCCTCATCAGCGGTGTAACACGCGGCTGTATTCGGCAGAATATGGATCTTCGAACGATCGATGAAATCGAGCTCGGACTCTTTGGAGCGGTCAGTAAGGTTCACGCGGCGGACGGCGAGAGTTACCATCTCCGTGCCTGAGGCGGCGTGGCACCTCGCCATCAGCTGCTTGCTCCGGTACTTGCCCGTTCCAACCCAGAGACGGGAGCGAAAGCTCCGACCGGCAACCGTCAACAAATCATCCATAAGCTTCATTATGGGCCTTCGTGATCTTGCGTAGAGAGTGTGGCGACCGTTGCGCCCCAACCGCCTGCCTCCGCAGGCCCGTCGCTGAAATGGATGACGTAAGGCGTCCTGGCAAGAACCGTGCGGACCATTTCGCGCTGCACTCCGATTCCCCGGCCGTGAATAATTCGAACGGCCTCGAAACCTAGCCGGTGGACCTCCTCGAGATAGGCTTCCACGGCCGCTCTCGCGTCGCGCGGCGCGAAGGTATGAAGATCGAGAACGTCCGTAATAGGTATCTCGACCGGCTCTTCCTCAAGCATGCGAATTGCTCAATAGGGGAGCTTGGACCCGAGACCGCGGCTCTTGGTTGGCTCTGCGGGTCGTCCGACTTCACTCAGAGGACGGCTGGGAGGTGCGTTCGAGAAGCCAAGGTCAGCCTCCTCAAATGTCAGGGGACGATCGAGCACCATTTCCACAGTGGAACCCTTGCTGAGGGTTGCCTCCGGTCCCCTGGTGAAGAGGACGCCCAGCAGACCGGCTGCTGCACCCGCGCCGGCACCGACTCCTGCCCCGCGCGCGACGCTTCCCGCCGCCGCGCCCACGCCGGAGCCGATCACCGTTCCAGCCGTCGTGGTTTGCACCACAGTTCCGACGTCGGTCTTCTTGTCCCCCTGACCGCTGACTTTACTTTGTTCGCGTTTCAGCGTCTCGCCGTCACGAGCATCCAGTGCACCGAGATCCGACTTGAAGCTGCGCGTGGCGCCATTTGGGAGCGTGAGCGAATCGAATCTCACCTGCAATTCGCCGCGCCCTTTTACGCGCCCGGGGCGTTTTACTTCCGTGATGGTTCCGGTGACCCAGCTTCCCTGCGGGATAACAATTCGCCCGTTTGCCAGCACAGGAAACGCTGTCTCAAGATAAATGCGATCGCCAGGCAGAGCGGCCTTAGTGCTAACGCTGTTGATCATGCTGAGAAGAATGTGCGTTCCAACGTCAACCTGATAGGGAGCATTCGGCGGGGTTTCCCGCTGCTTCAATGCCGCCTGGCCGCCGGCAGAGGCGGGCCCCTCCTGTGAAGCGGGCGGCCACTGTGCCGATACTGCGCACAGGGCGCCTCCGAGAAAGTACACGGCAAGCGAACGTCTCAGCATAATGGTTTCCTCTCAGTCTACCGATCTTGTGACGTCCTTGCATGTCAAACGAGTTTCGTCAAACGGCGGCCGAAGCCGTTTGCTTCTGGAGTCTGTTGACGGCCGCCATTGCCTTCTTGAAGATCGTACTCACCGGAAGCGTTCCGAGTGTGGAGAGGCGCAGCCACTGGCAGATGCCCGGATCCCAGGGCAGTTTACATTCGACAACATCGAAAGCGTAGCTGTGTACGGTAATGCCGTGGCGGAATGAACCGAGGCTCCGGCTGGAGACCGCGGACGGAATTTGTGCGCGCTCCGGCAACTCCCAAAAACCGGGCATCAGGCGCGAGTCCGCCGGACGCTGCCATGCCAGCACTGCCCCGTCACTCTCGATCCAGAACAGAGTGCGTTGTTGCCGGACAGAGGCTTGCTTTGCTTTGTTCACCGGGAAGAGATTTTGGGAGCCGTTCTGTCGGGCGAGGCAGTGGGCGGCAGCCGGGCAGAGGAGGCATTGCGGATTCTTGCTAAGGCATACTGTTGCGCCGAGTTCCATGACTGCCTGGTTGAAGGCTCCCGGCCGTTGACGGTCCAGAAGCGAGTTGGCCAGCGCGGAGAAGTGCTTCCGGCCTTTGGTGGATGAGATGTCGGTCGGGTCTGCGATCAGCCGTGATAAAACCCGGAAGACGTTCCCGTCGAGGACCGCATGCGGCAGATCGAAGGCGATGGAGGCGACCGCGGCTGCGGTGTAATCGCCAACCCCAGGCAGCAGCCGAATATCGTCGTATGTTGTTGGGAAGGCTCCGGCATCCACCATGGACTGGGCGGCTTTCTGCAGATTGCGGGCGCGATAGTAGTAGCCGAGGCCGGCCCATTGCGCCAGCAGATCGGATTCCGACGCCGCTGCGAGGGTTTGAAAATCGGGAAAACGGGTCAAAAAGCGTTCGTAATACGGCAGCACGGCGGCCACGCGAGTCTGCTGCAGCATGGCTTCGGAAACCCAGATGGCGTATGGGTCTTTCGTCCGCCTCCATGGGAGGTCGCGTTGAAACTCGTCAAACCAGGTGAGAAGGTCGCGGCGTAGTTCGGCGACCTCGCGCTCAGAAAGCATGACTCCGGGGAATCTCTGCCCGCATCTTATACTGATATGGAAGTTCCACCGGAATCTCCCGCCCGCCTTTGTCATTGAACATGCCGGAAAAACCTAGCTTAGCTTCCTGTGAAAGCGTGACTGCGCAAGAGGTGCAGGCGGCCGGGAACCCTGTGCTCGCAATCCATGGCGCTCGCGTTCACAATCTCAAGAATGTGAGTGTCGACATCCCTCACAATCAGCTCACTGTGGTGACAGGAGTGTCGGGTTCGGGCAAGTCTTCGCTGGTGTTTGACACGATCTATGCGGAGGGCCAGCGCCGGTATGTCGAATCACTGTCGGCGTACGCGCGGCAGTTCCTCGAGCGGATGGAGAAGCCGGATGTGGACGAGATACTGGGGATCGCACCTCCGATCGCCATACGGCAAAAGAACCAGACGAGAAATCCTCGTTCGACCGTAGCCACCGCGACTGAGTTGTACGATTTCATGCGGCTGCTGTGGGCGCGGGCCGGGCGGACGTACTGCCCCAATGACGGCACGCGCATTCAACGCGACACGGTGGACCAGGTTGCCGATGCCATGATGGCGGAGCCGGAAGGTTCGCGGTGGTACGCTCTGTTTCCGGTGAGGGCAGAGGGTGCGACGGCTGATGCGTCGGTGCTGCGGGACCGGCTTTTCGAGCTTCGCAGGAAGGGTTTCAACCGGCTCTTCCAGTCTGGGCAAACGTTCGAGTTTTCAACTCCCGAGTCGCTCCTCGAAGTCGACTTTACGAAGCCCGTTTACATCCTGGCTGACCGGATCGTGGTTCGTCCTGATTTGCATCAGCGGGTGGTAGATACGGTTGAGATCTGTTACCGCGAAAGCGGCGAGATTTTCTTTGAACAGGCGGGCACGCCCGATCCTGTTGTGCGTCATTTTCACGAACGGTTCGCCTGCAAGCTCTGCGGCACGGTAGCGAGTCTTCCGGAGCCGACGCTGTTCAGTTTCAACAATCCGATAGGCGCCTGCCCGGTGTGCCAGGGCTTCGGAAACACGATTGACTTCGATTTTGACCTGATCATTCCGGATCCGACTTTGTCCCTGGAAGAGGGCGCTGTGGATCCATGGACAAAGCCGCAATACAGCTGGTACTACGAGGAGAACGTCAGGCCGAAAGCGCGCGGCAAAGTGCGCCTGAACGTGCCGTATAGCGAACTGGCCCCTGACGAGAAAGAGTTTGTGAGGAAGCATGTGCAACGCTTCTTCAACGAGGTCGAAAAAAAGAAGTACAAAGTCCACGTGCGCGTGTTTCTGAGCCGATATCGTGCTTATACGGAGTGTCCGTCATGCCGGGGTGCTCGGCTGCGGGTGGAGTCTTTGTGGGTGCGCGTTGGAGACTGCAATATCGCACAGGC
>JAOAPP010000481.1 GCA_025462985.1 Bryobacterales bacterium
CGGCAACTTCCTCAGCATCCCCACTGATTGCCCTCAGCGGGACGAACGCCTCGGCTGGATGGGTGATGCCGGGGTCTTCTGGCGTACCGGCGGCTATAACTTCGACATTGCCGCCTTCACCAACAAATTCATGCGCGACGTCAATGACGCGCAGCTTGCGGACGGTGATTTCAGCAACGTCTCACCGGATATCGGACTTGGCGAGAACGTCGACGGTGCTCCCGGCTGGGCTGACGCTGGCATCATCGTGCCATGGACGACTTGGCTGCAGTACGGCGACCGGAGCATCATTGCTCGCAACTGGAACGCGATGAAGAGATTCATGAGGTTCATCGAGGATGCCAATCCCAACTATCTCCGCACCGAGAAACTCGGTCCTAACTTCGCTGACTGGCTTGCTCCTGATCAGAACACGAACAAAGAACTCATCGCGACAGCTTACTGGGCGATCTCTGCGGGCCAGATGTCGCAAATGGCTCACGCTATCGGAAATGAGGATGCCTCGCATCGCTACACCGATCTGTACAACAAGGTCCGCGAAGCCTTCCAGAAAGCGTACGTAAGCGCCGATGGCCAGGTCGGAACCGGCACGCAAGCCTCCTACGTGCTGGCTCTCTACCCGCACCTGATGCCGCCTGCCCTTGAAAGCGTTGCCGCCGCGAAGCTCGTAAAGGACATCGAAGCGCACGACGGCCACCTCACAACCGGCTTTCTAGCCACTCCTTTTCTGCTCTTTACTCTCGCCGATCACGGCCGCACTGACGTCGCGTACAAACTGTTGCTCAACCAGACTTATCCGTCTTGGGGATACATGCTGAGCAAAGGCGCTACCACATGGTGGGAACGTTGGAACAGCGACAGTGGCGACCCCGCGATGAATTCGTTCAACCACTATGCATTTGGGTCAGTTATCGCCTGGGTCTATCGCGCGGTTCTCGGCATCGACACTTCCGCCGTGAAACCCGGGTTCCACGAAATTGTGATCTATCCCAGGCTCGATTCCAGTCTGACCGAAGCAAGCGGCGAATACGAGTCGGTTTATGGCAGGATCGCCACGGCATGGAAGGGAACACCCAGTGGCCCCTGGACCCTGAAAGTAACCATTCCCGCGAATGCTACTGCCACCGTGATCCTTCCACCGGGCTCCAACGCAGGGGCCACGCAAGACGGACAACCACTCACAAAAAGCGAGACAATCATCGGTTCTGGTACTTATCAGTTTGTCGTGAAGTAAGTCTTGTCCCTGAACGGACACATAATGCTAGAATGCATTCAATCCGGTTCTGGGGGTTCGAAGAACCATTGGCTCGCTTCTCCGATACTTCGCGGTCAACCTCCGCGCCACTCGCTCGAAATCGGATAGTTTCTCCAGACCGCGCTGTCTGCCCATTGATTTTTGTGAGGGATTGGATGACCAGCTTCAAGCGGATTTTACTTACTTGCTTTCTCATTGTTTCCTGCAACTCGTGGCTGCTGGCGCAAGACGCGACAGGAAAAATCATCGGAATAGTGACCGATGCGTCTGGGGCCGTCGTTCCCGGAGCCAAGGTTACTGTGACAAACGTGGCGACTAACATCGGCCACGAAACCACAACCGATCAATCGGGTAATTATCAGGTTCTGCAACTACCCATCGGGCTCTATCGCGTCAAGACCGCAGCGGCCGGCTTTGACCAGATCACAATCGATTCCAAAACGCCGCTCGAAATCAACCAGAGCCTGCGGATTGACGTCAAGCTCCAGATAGGCACCGTCAGCAACACGGTTACGGTCGAGAGCGCTGTGTCCCAAGTTGAAACCGAAAACCAGACGCTCGGTGGAACCGTTACTGGTGCGGCAATTTATGAACTGCCCCTCAACGGCCGTAATACGCTGGACCTCATCGGAACCCAACCGGGTGTCACGCCGACAAACCCGGACAGTACTGCATCGGGAAGTTACAGCATTGGAGGCGGACGCACTGACTCAGTGACGTACTTACTGGACGGCGGCCTCAACAACGACCTGCTCAGCAACAACATCGTCGCCAATCCCAATCCGGACGCCGTTGCCGAGTTCCGGGTCCTGGAGAGTAACTACAGCGCCGAATATGGAAGAAACGCCGGAGGCATCGTCAGCATTGTTACAAAAAGCGGATCCAATCAGTTCCATGGAACTGCTTATGACTACGTCCGCAACAACTTCTTCGACGCGAACTCATTCTTCAATAACCAGCAGGGCCTTGGCGTGCCGGTTCTGAAACGCAATCAGTACGGTGGCACCATTGGCGGCCCGATCGTCAAGAACAAATTTTTATTCTTCTTAGCCTACGAGGGGCAAAAGCAGACGGCTCTCGACACGAGTGTCGGACGCGTGACAACCTTCACGCCCGCTGAAGCGAACGGCGACTTTTCAGGAACCGCATACGCCAGCAGCGTGGCTGCATTCCTGGGAAATAACCCCTATTACCAGGCGAACCCCGCGCTAGCCGCCCAGGGAATTATCGATCCAGCCAGAATCGATCCGGTTGCCAAGGCTTACTTCAGCAACGGTCTGATTCCAACCTCAGCTTCCGGGTTCCTCTTTCCGCAAGCCGCCGCGACCAATAACTACAACTCCTATTTCGGAAAGTTCGACTACAATATTACGCAGCGGGACGTCATTAGCGGAAGCTTCTCCAATCGCGACGAACCTATTCTCTATCCCTTCGGACAGCAAAACCCGTTCGCTTCGGTGACCGGATTCCCAACCACATATTCCACCACAACGAACTTCGGCTCGGTCGCGTATACGCATACGTTCACGCCGGCATTGCTGAATGAGCTTCGAGTCACGGCGCAGCGCTTAAACAACGCTCAGGCAATTCCGGCGGGCGCTAAGATTACCGCGTCACAGCTGGGCGCAAACTTGCCCTCTGACGATCCTACCGGGCCGCCGATTATCGGCCTGCTCGGTTCCAATACTACTATCGGTTACAGTCCCCAGGGCCCGACCAAAGAGATCGACAACACGTACGCCTTCTACGACAATCTCTCGTACAACGTTGGCCATCACAGCTTTAAATTCGGCTTTTTCTTCTCGCCGTATCAGAACAACACCGTTTACGACTTCTATGTGAATGGCGAGTACTTCTTTTACGGCACGGATACTAAGACGAGATCGGGTGTCGACTTGGCCGACTTCCTGATGGGGAACCCGGATGAGTTACTGCAATTCGGGCGTGCTCCCTCCAACATACGGTCGCATCAGTACGCCGGGTTCGCCCAGGACAGTTGGAAGCTGGCGAGAAACTTCACGCTGACGCTAGGCCTGCGCTACGAATACGCTGAACCCAAATATGACACCCAGGGTCGAACCTTCTCCTATGTGCCGGGAGCGAAGTCTACCCGCTTTCCCGGAGCGCCGACCGGCCTCCTCTTTCCGGGCGACAAGGGCGCGCCGAAGGGCTCCAATTTTCCGGACAAGAATGACTTCGCACCTCGCTTCGGATTTGCTTGGGACGTATTCGGCAATGCCAAGACAAGCATCCGTGGCGGCTTCGGCATGTTCTACGACATCCTCAAAGGCGAGGACAACTTGCAGTTCAACGGCCAGGCGCCTTTCTTTGGATTCGGTGACGTATTCCCGTCCACTTACACGGGAACTGGACTCAGCGGCTTACAGGATCCATATGCCTCGGCAGGCGCGGTCAATCCATTCCCGTCCAAACCCCCCTCACCGAACCTGAATTTCGGTGATGCCGGGTACCTGCCCTTCGGAGGCGGTGGCGTCTACTTTGTCGATCCGCACCTTCGAACGCCTTACGTGTTCCAATACAACCTATCCATCCAGCAGCAGCTTCCGGCCTCTTTGGTCATGGAACTCGGGTATCTCGGCTACTCCGCCCACAAGCTCACGGGCTTGGTGGATGTCAATCCGTTTGTGATCGGCACTGACTTCCGTATCGATCCCAATTTCAGCTATCTGAATGAGTTCCAGAATATTGGCAAAGCGAACTACAACGCGCTCGAAGTCAACTTACGCCGCAACTTCTCCAGCATGCACGGCTGGGG
>JAOAPP010000675.1 GCA_025462985.1 Bryobacterales bacterium
CGCCTCTGAAAATCTCGGAATCTCATACGAAGCGCGCTCGGTCCTCAATGACAGCGTCAGTCCGATTCGAGGCATGCCCGATTTAGGATCGACAGCCCCCTCGGCATGACCTTCCGATTCGGTCGCATTCCGCAGCGTGGAAAGATTTCGTGGGAATTCAATCAAAAAGACCTTGCAATCTTCTATGTCGAGCAGAGTGGTTTCGCTTCGTGAAGCCGCGCAGGGCTTGGGGGGCTTGATTCCGGAGCCCAAAGCAGTTCCTGCTTCTTTCAACAGAACGATCGGGCCCATTTCGCGCCACTCTCTGCGTAAAAAAGCCACGAAGCTGTTGATGGAGACGACGCTCGACGTTCGAGTCGTTTTCAGATCCAGTTGGCTACCCCGGCCTCCCATCTGCATTCTGAATTGCTGTTGAGAGTTCAAGTCGCTAGTCCAACTGCGAACCGTGAGTTGGTCATAGTTCTTGGCGAGAGCCGCCAGTGAGTCGAAACTGGCTGAATAGCCGGGGCCAATAATATGAAGCGCCGAATGTTCCGTTTCCGCTTGGTGTAGAGAGGACCCAAGGCAGGCTGCGTATCGGAACTGAGCCGGATTGATGCCCGAAGTAGGTGTTTCGCCGACCAGGAATATGGCCAAACCGGGGACTCGAGACGAGTCTTTCCCGGGCTGACGAAAGAGCAGAACTCCGGGGAGTCCACTGGTTTCCGCGGCCTGAGCACCCTCGGACAGTTTGTCCAGAGCTGGCAAGGCAGCCTGTTCAGAGTGCCAAGGAAACCAAAACCGCTCAAATTGATAGCCGGCAGACTCGGCCGCATTCTGGATGGCCTCCAGCTGCCGGTCGAAGTCCAACTTGAGATTGGAGCGCTCCGGATCCGGCACAGTGGCCACGGCCCAATCCATTGGGCGGGAGGATCTGTTTCGCGGAAGGGATGCGCAAGTTCCGCTTTTCAGCAACGGCGAAATATATACGTAGCCTTTATCGAAGTCGCTGAAGGTTTGCAGGAGTGCGTTGGCAGGGTCCGCCTTTCTTTCAGCCGCCGCTTTGGCTAGTGCCTTCTGGTGCTCGCTTTCCTTCGTCTCCGGACTGACTGAAGCGACCCGAAAGGCCGCTGCCAGCAGAGCTGCCAAAATCGCGAGAAATCTGCTCTTTTCACCCATGAAGCCCAACTTTTCGGTAGTTCTTGCGTGTATGCAAAACTACCGCCGAAGTGGCCCGGAAGAAAAAGAGCGCATTTCCGGCAGATGCCGGCCCTGTTCGTTACGAATTCTAATGCGTTATTGAACGAATCGGATTATGACGGGATTAACTGACGGTAAGGCCGGTCATCGCTGTTTTGGAGGCATAGCTCAGAATCCACTCGGAACCCGGCGCCGTCACTCCCACCTCACCGGCGCCGGCCGGGATAAACCATGCTTGCCCGGCAGTCACTGCGTTTCCGTTGAGACTGCCGGAGCCGGCGACACAGATCGCGAGCAGATACGTGGGAAGACCCTGCCCGACGACGAAGCTTGCCGCTGGGCGGATTCGCTCAATCCGAAAGTAAGGGCAGGCAACAAGCTGATCCCTTCCCGGAGCGAGCGAGACGACTTGCTGGTCTTCAGTGTGCGGTCCGAGCTTCGAGACTTTCGCTCCGTGGTCAAGATGCAGTTCCCTCGGGCGCCCGTAGTCGTATAGCCGATAGGTGATGTCGGAGTTCTCCTGGATTTCACAGATGGTGACGCCTGCGCCAATGGCATGGACCGTTCCCGCCGGGGTAAAAATCGTGTCGCCCTTCTTCACTTTCCGCCAGTCAAGCAGGTCAACAATCTCCCCGGAACGGGCAGCTTCCACCAGTTTGGTAGGTTCCAGAGGTTTGCGAAAGCCGATTGCGACCTCGCCCTCCTTCTCTGAATCCAGCACATACCAGGCTTCCGTTTTGCCCAGAGTGCCGTGATGGGCCTGCGCGTATGCGTCGTCGGGATGAACCTGGACCGAAAGTCGCTCGGTCGTGAAGAGCAGTTTTACAAGGATCGGGCAGATGCCTGGATGCCTCGGATCTGCGCCGGTTCCCAACAGTTCCGGGCGGTCTGTCAGGACCGAGCCCAGACTTTTTCCTAGTGAAGTGAAATTCTCTATAAAGGTAAACCAAACTTCGCCGATAGATTCATTACCGGGATGATTCGGGAAAAAGGGAGCCAGTGATTCCCTCCCCCAGACTCGTTCTCGGAAGAGAGGCAACAGTTCAAAGGGTTTAGGCGTCATCAGATGAGAGTTTTTCAATTGTCCCATCACCCCTTGTCGGTTGTCCGAATTCCAAGTGCTGGCGCCGGATGCGCCACAGAATCGGAGGCAAAGTGATTTTAGCGGTAGCAATGTTCATGTTTTTGGGATTACTCACGCTCGCGGTCGTCGGAGTGAGAGAGGCGCAACTCGGAGTTCACGGGTTCGCAACGGAACGGGACTACCTTTCCGGCAGTGAGGGGGACGAACTGGCGGCCGTCCATCAGGACGGCTGGACTTCCAGGGCCATCCCGTTGGATGCGGTCGAAGCGAGCCGGTTTACGTCATCTCTTCTTTCCCTAAGTAAAGCTCAGACACGGCCGCAGCATAGTTCTCCAGCACACGCGCACGACGAATCTTCATCGTTGGCGTCAGTTCGCCAGCCTCAATTGAAAAATCCTTCTCAAGAATCTTGAAGCGACGGATCCTTTCGAAGTCGGCGAGCTGGCGATTAACGCGGGAAATGGCGCTCTGAACGTCTTTGGCCACGGGTTCGGCCCGCACCAGCTCCGCGGGGGATCCTGAGCCGATGTTCTCAAGGCCTTTAAGGCCCTGAAGCTGAGTCATATTGAGAGTCAACAGCGCGGTGACGTATGGCTTTTTGTCGCCGATCAGGAGTATCTGGTTTACCAGCGGCTCCACCTTGAAGAGGTTTTCAATACGGGCCGGATAGATTTTCTTTCCGTTGGAGGAGACGATCAGTTCTTTTTTGCGGCCGGTGATATACCAATAGCCCTCCTCGTCCTGCTCGGCGATGTCTCCGGTTGAAAACCAGCTGTCGGAGGTCATCACGGACGCGGTCACCGCTTGGTCGTTGTAGTAGCCGCTGAATATGCACGGGGTACGAACCTGCAGTTCACCGTCTTCGGCCAGACGCAGGGAGATTCCGGGCAAGACCTTTCCAATACTTCCCGATCTCGGCCGGTTCAACGGATTGAAGCAGATGATCCCGGCCTCGGTCAGGCCATATCCTTCGATCAATGGCATGCCGATGCCTGCGTAGAAGTCGGCAAGATCTCGGCCCAGTGGCGCCGCCCCAGAAGCAGCGATTCGAATCCGACCACCCAGGCGCTCGCGTACCTTCGAGAACACGAGCCTGTCTGCAACTTTCACAAGGCGCGACATCCAAGGCGGAACGGGTTCGCCCGCCTGTTTGTAATGAGCGGCCTTCATTCCCAAGCCGAGCGCACCATAAAAGAGCTTTCGGGCTGCGGCCGGCCGTTTGCGTAGTTCCGTCTGGATGGTGGAATACATGCGCTCCCAAACTCGGGGAGGGGCCAGGAAGACGGTGGGGCGAATGCTTCGCAGCTCGTTTGGCAACCTGGCGAGGCTCTCTGAAAACCAGACGGGCGTGCCCATCCGCATGGGAACCAGTTCCAGTACGATACGTTGGGCAATGTGCGCCGACGGAAGAAAAACCACGGTGCTATCTTCCGGTGTAAGCGGCAGCACCTCGGGACCCATATCAATGTTCGAGAGAATCGCCGCGTGGCTGGTGAGCCCCATCTTCGGTTCGCCCGTCGCTCCGGAGGTCAAATACAAAATCGCCGGATCGTCGGGGGAGATTTCGCTTTGAACGACTTCGAATGCTGCGCCATCCTCCTCGATCCTCTTGCGGCCAAGTTCTTGCAGCGCTGGAATTGACAGTACGCCTTCCCGTTCTCCCGTGATGAGTACAACGTGCTCCGGAAGCGAATTCCCAGCAGCTTTAAGAGCCGAGGTCAGGGCATCGAGCGACTTGGGATCTTCTACAAAGAGGAATCGCGCGCCGGTGCGGGACGTATCGCGCGCCAGATCGGGCATCGGATACGCGGTATAGAGCGCGGCCGAAACACCGCCGGCCCCCATGATCCCCAAATCTACGAGGTAGAACTCGGCCCGCGTTTCGCACAGAACGCAGACGATCTCTCCCTTCGTGAGACCAATGCTTCGCAGGCCCAGCGCAATCTCCCGCGAAGCCGTCAGCCACTCAGTCCACGTGAAGGTACGATAGCCACCGCCCGCCTTCGATCCCAATGGCTGGTGAAGCGCCTTCGCCTGCCCATACTTTCGTGTGGTCTCCTCCAGGACAGTAAAAACGTTGCGGCGTGGCATGGCCGAATTTTAGCAATCGGTCGAAAGTGAAATTTGGGGCGGTAACGAGCGGCAATGAGACAATCGTGACTTGGAGTTAAAGGAAAAGAAGGCGCCTCCGTTGAGTCCGCCCAACGATTGCCGGCGTCCCCTCGCTTATCGCGAAGAAGCCTTCCTGCAAAGCCCTGATTCGCGCCCGCTACGTTTTTTGTCCGAGTATCTGTGGCCCCTTTCGCACTTTCAGGAAGAAAAAATTCAGGACACCATCGTGTTCTTTGGATCGGCTCGGATCACCGAAGATGGACCGCTCGCGCGGTATTACACCGAAGCGCGCGAACTGGCCAAGCTGGTGACGGAGTGGGCGAGGACGGTTTCTGAGCCGGAGAAGCACCGCCGGTTCGTGGTGTGTTCCGGCGGCGGTCCGGGAATCATGGAAGCGGCCAATCGCGGGGCTTGCGACGTGGGCGGGAAGACGATCGGGCTGAATATCGGCCTACCCTTCGAACAGCGCCCCAACCCGTACATCACTCCCGAGCTGTGCTTTGAGATTCACTACTTCTTCATGCGTAAGTTTTGGTTTTCTTACCTGGCGAAGGCACTGGTTGTTTTCCCGGGCGGCTTTGGCACGCTTGACGAAATGACGGAAATCCTGACCTTGGCGCAGACCCGCAAGCTCGAAAGCAAGATCGTGATAGTGCTATACGGATCGGAATTCTGGAACGAAATTCTGAATTTCAAGGCGCTGATCAAACACGGCGTGATCTCCGAATCGGACATGGACCTCTTTAAGTTCGCCGATACTCCGGAGCATGCTTTGCAGATCCTGCAGCAGGACCTCACGCGCTCCTATCTGGAACCGGAACGCGAGCTGAACGCGCCGGTGGACGAAACCCCAGAGATTGCTCGCTCTCGCACCTCGTGACCCGCGATCGAAGCTGAAACTGCATCGTCCTTGCCGAGTCCCATAGCTTGGAGACTGGAAATGGCTGAGCAGGGTCACGAAAGTGAGATCAGAAAACTTGCGGAGATTATAAAAGGCATCAAATTCGCGATGCTAACCACGATGGAGGAGGACGGCTGTCTTCATAGCCGCCCGATGGCCACGCAGGAGGTCGAGTTTGACGGCGATCTGTGGTTCTTCACTCGGGTGGATGCGCCGAAAGTCTCGGAGGCTAAACAGCATCACGAGGTGAACGTGAGCTTCGCCGACACAGAGCACAACAAGTACGTTTCCGCTTGCGGGACCGCTACCTTAGTACGTGACCGAGCCAAAATCGAGGAACTGTGGAAGGCTCCGTACAAGACCTTCTTTCCCGAGGGCCTGGACGATCCTGCGATTGCGCTGCTGAAGATCTCGATTCACCGCGCTGAGTATTGGGACTCGCCCGGTTCGGGCCTCGGCCGAATGTTCAACTTCGCGAAGGCGTATCTTGCCAAGGACCCAAGCAAGCTCGGCGACCACGCCAAACTTGATCTGGCCTGACAGACTCGGACCGGGGCTTAAGATGGCAACATGCAAGCGTCGCCGTCGTTCAAGCTCCGAGAGCTTGCCGAACTTCTCGGATGCAAGGTGGCGGGCGACCCCGCTATCGAGATTCACGGTGTCTCTACGATTGAAAGGGCCGGCCCCGGAGAAATCACCTTTCTCTCAAACCTAAAAAATGCGCCTAAAGCGAAGACCAGCCGCGCTGCCGCCATCATTGCGGGAGGCGAGATTGCCGGCGCCACCGCAGCCACTCTGATTTCAGAAAATCCATATCACGATTTTTCCCGCGCTCTGGCCCTCTTCTACCAGCCGCCCAGGCCTAAACCCGGGATTCATCCGACCGCCTGCATTGCTGCCACGGCACATGTGGGGAATGGCGCATCGATCGGCGCTTACGCCGTTGTTGGAGAGAACACGAGCATCGGCGAGAACGCCGTTTTATATCCGCACGCCGTGATCTACGATGGCTGCAATATTGGTGACGACTTCACTGCCCATTCTCACGTTGCGGTGCGCGAGTTTTCGAGGATCGGGAACCGGGTGACGTTGCACAACGGCGTCGTGATTGGGGGCGACGGGTTCGGATTTGCGAGGGGAAACGACG
>JAOAPP010000494.1 GCA_025462985.1 Bryobacterales bacterium
ACGGCGAGCGAGACGACGAGCAGAAATCCGATGGCGACCACGATGGCGAAGGAGAAGAGACGCTGCTTGAGGTAACGCGTGACGTACCCGAAGCCACTTGCGGTTTTGGTCGGCACGTCCCAGATCGTATTCAGGGCATCACGAAGCTCGATCACAACGCCCGAGGCGCTGAACAGTAACGTCAACAGGCCGGCGGCGGTGGCTATGATTCCGTGACTGGTGTTTCGGGAACCCTGAAGGAAGGCTCCAATGGTCTTGCCGGCGGCGGGTCCGATAAGCGCTTGGATTTCCTGAACCGTTTGTTGCTGCGCGGCCGAATGGCCGAACACCAAGCCCACGATGGACACAATTACAAGCAACAACGGCGCAAGAGAGAGCAGGGAATAAAAGGCAAGCGAAGCTCCGAGGCGCGGAGCATTGTGCCGGCTCCATTGATCGGCGACCTGGCTGAACAGCGACTTGACCTCTGGCCAATTCAGCGGCAGGGGCTTCCGCCTGTTCGATCCGCTCATAATTCGCAAATGTTGGATCGTTCGGGGCGGTTTTCGTTTCCGGCGACTGACACCAGTTACAGTAGGGGAAATGCGCGGCGTACTTTGCATTTGCCTGGGACTCGCCGCCCTCACTTCCATGAAGGGCGACGCTGATGTCCCGACACCCGAGCAGGCCGCGGCGCAACAGCAGCGTGGCGAGTGGAGCGACGCCGAGAAGACCTGGCGCGCACTGACGAAGGCGTCTCCCGGCGATTATCGCTACTGGACCAGTCTGGGGGCCTGTCTGGCGCATGAAGAGCACTTCGATGATGCGATTGCGGCCTATAAGAAGTCTCTAGCGATCAATTCGAAAGCCCCGGAAACGCAATTGAATCTCGGCCTGGCGTATTTCAAACTGGGCCAGTTCGAGAAGGCAATCGCGCCACTGAAGGCCGGGGCGGCAAGAATGCCGGATCCGCGGCAGGCAGACGTTCTGTTGGGGATGGCTCTTTATGGGACGGCACGGTATCGGGAGGCCATTGTTTACCTGAGCCGTGCTCAGCAAAACGACTCGCGAAACTCGGAACTGGAACTGGTGCTAGCTCGATCTTATCTGCTCTCGGGCGATTACGACCGGGCGAAAGCGGAGTTCGAGGCTCTGCTGCGGCAGGATCCTGACTCTACGCAGGTGCATATGCTGCTCGGTGAAGCTTACGACGCATTAGGGCAGACCGACAACGCAACACAGGAGTTTGAACTCGCGGCGAAGAAGGGCGACTTTCCGGACGCGCACTTTGCGCTCGGCTTTGTGTTGTGGAAGAAGAAGCGCTACGAGGCGGCTGCGGCTGAGTTCAAGACAGAGTTGGCGGGAGATCCCAAACACTTTCAAGCGCTGGCGTATCTGGGAGACACGCGCTTGAAACAAGGCGAGAAGCATGGGGCAGAGAAGCTTCTGAAAGACTCGGTTGCGTCCAAGGATGCGCTTTGGATCACTCACTACGATCTAGGGATACTGGCTTCAGAGCGAAAGGACTATCCGGTTGCAATCGCAGAGTTGCAGAAGGCGGCTAAACTGGAACCCAAGCGTGCGGACACTCACTACAGGCTGGCGCAGATTTACAAGAGCACGGGACAGGTCGACGCGGCAAAGAACGAACTGCAGACGGTTTCGCTCCTTCATGAGCAAGTGAATCAGGACCTGATCCTGAAAGTCACCGGCTCATCTGAGAAACCGTCCGCGAAATAGATCAGTTCTGCCGGTGTTTGCGGCGTGCGCGTGACGCGGCAAGATAAAGGGCAGACAAACCGAGTCCGGCAAGCCCGTAGGCGGCAGGCTCCGGAGCGGGCACCGGCGTTAGTGCATCAAAGGCGGCGCTGGCCAGAAGTGAATCGGCAGCAGCAGTGGGATGCGCGCCATCGAAGAACAGGTACGTGTCCGGGTTGGCTCCCGGTACACTCATCGCGGCAGTGTCGATGTTGGTGAAGCCGTATGCCGCCGGATTGTTGTTGATGTTCGAAAACAGCGACGCCACATCAAGACCAACAACGGAAATCCCGCTGTTTTGCAGCTTGTGGAGATCGCTCGACCATTGATCGTCGAAGAGATTGGTTGCCGCCGTGGCGAGGCCGGCGACGATTGGACCCGCTGAGATGGCTTCGGGAGTTTTTCCGAGATCCGGCAAATTCGCCCACAGAAAATAGCGTGCGCCTTCGCTCGAAAGAGTAAGGATGTTGTTATACAGGTTATCCGCGGCGCCGGCGGGATTGCCGAGATTGGCAATGTCGTTGGCTCCCGCCCAGATTGTGTAGAGCGCATTGGACGGTGCTACAGATGAGGTAGCTGCCCCAAACCGATTGATTTGCGAGGTAACATCGATAGGCGATCCGCTTCCGGTCTGGGCGAAGCCTATGGCGTAGTTCGTTCCGCCGGCAGCAGCAGGTTGAGCCATAGGTAAATTTAACTTAGTGGACAATTGATCGAGCCACACTCCAGTGGGGCCGCCGGGGGTGGGAGCATTAGTGAACTCGCCGACTTGGCCAGGGACTCCGGGAAGGTTGCGGTAATAGTAACCTCCGGGCCCGGGCTCTGCGCCGGAAGTAATAATGGTTGCGTTTCCGGAGTCGGAAAGACTATCGCCAAAGGCGATAATCTGGCTTGCCGCTCCTACAGGAATCGGAAAGGCGGAGCTGGCGGCCAAAACAAGACCGGCCACCAGTACTGCTGCGGACCTAACACGCATAGATAACGTTCCCTCGTTTGAATTGTATACGGCTCAAGCGACTTTACTGAATTGGCTCCACTTCTTGCCTTGGGATTCGGCCACCGCGGCATAAGTGATAGCGCCGTTGTGAGTGTTGACGCCTTCACGAATAGCCGCATTTAGCTCGGATGCTTTTTCGAGTCCATTGTTCGCCAGAGCCAATAAATAGGGGACAGTGGCGTTGGTTAGCCCGAAGGTAGATGTATGCGGCACCGCCGCGGGCATGTTAGAGACGCAATAGTGCAGGACGCCGTCCACACAGTAGATTGGATGGGTGTGAGTTGTGGCGTGGGAGGTTTCGAAGCAGCCGCCCTGATCAATGGCGACATCAACAACCACTGCGCCCGCTTTCATACGTGAGATCATGTCGCGGCGCACGAGCTTCGGGGCGGATGCGCCCGGTATGAGAACGGCTCCGATCACCAGGTCGGCTTCCGCAACGGCATCACGAATGGTGTAGGTGTTCGATGCCATGGTGCGAATGGAATTCGAGTGGATATCGTCGAGCTCGCGGAGCCGGTTTAGATTGCGATCAATGATGGTCACTCTGGCACCCAGACCGCATGCCATTTTGGCTGCATTGTGTCCCACGACGCCGCCACCGATGACGACCACATTGGCGGGAGGAACACCCGGGATGCCGCCCAGCAGAATGCCGCGCCCGCCGTTGGGACGTTCGAGATATTGTGCGCCGACTTGAACCGACATGCGTCCGGCTACCTCGCTCATAGGCGTGAGCAGCGGAAGGGAA
>JAOAPP010000515.1 GCA_025462985.1 Bryobacterales bacterium
GGCGTCAGCACAGGGTATACGATCCGCCGGAAGTAGTCGTCGATGGCGATCTTCTGCTGCGCGTTCAGCTGATCCAAATCGAGGATATAAATGCCGGACTCCCGGAGAGCAGGCATCAGGTCATCGCGCCAGAGAGTGTAGATCTCGCCAACGATACTGGTCACTTCGTGGCGGATCAATTCCAGCTGTTCGCTCGGAGAGCGGCCGTCCATGCTGATTTCCGTGGTGCGGGTCTCAATCTGCTGCCACAGCCCAGCGACTCGAACCATGAAAAATTCGTCAATATTGGACCCCAGAATCGAGACGAATTTGACTCGTTCGAGCAGCGGATTGTGGTGGTCCTGAGCTTCCTCCAGCACGCGGCGCTGGAAGGCGAGCAGACTCAGGTGCGGGTTCAGGTACAGGTCAGGCGAGTCGAGCCGGGGTGCCGCCTGGGGGACGCTTCGAGGTTGCGCGGCTCGTTTTCTCCGTGGGGCGGAGCGTGCTGTGGACATAGGAGAGGCGACTACGGCTGCTCCTCCTACTTTAGAACTGTACGCTGTGACTTCCTAAATTACTTGTCTTGTGGGCGCCCGGCAAAAAAGATCGGATTTGGCGTGACAGCAGGTTGACCAACAGGCAGGAGATTGTTACGATTTGAGTGCGGGGTGGAGCAGTCAGGTAGCTCGTTGGGCTCATAACCCAAAGGTCGCAAGTTCAAATCTTGCCCCCGCAACCAAGAGTGGACCCCGGTTGCCGAGCAGGTCCCATTTTCCTTCCAGCAACAACGAGCTGTCTGCCTCCTGAGTCGTCCTGATTGACTCAACTGATTGCAAAGTTCGGCTTTCGCCCTTTCCGGTGCCTCCGCTAAGGAGTGCGGGGATGTCCTCAAGTCTGGAAGAGTGAAAGCTCTCGGGTCCCAGCCGCTTTGTCAAGATCTTCCTTCATGGCCGTGAACGCCTCGAGGGTCGCCTGGACGCGCTGCCGGAATCTCCTCCCGAGAGATATCGGTAGACACGCTTAGCCTTCGTTTGTTGTCCTTCGGAGGCTCGCCGAGCTGCCTCAAGCCCGACCAAACTGTGCCTTAAGACACGGGCGAGTGGGATCGTTGTGCGCGGGTGTGTCACGCAGAGGCCGTCGATGAGTTCGAAGTGCAGCGAGTTCTTCGGCATGACATGAGTGACGATTACGGCGATGTCCGCCCGCGAGTTCCGCTGATCATCCCGTAGCTTGGGCCAGCTTGCCGCAAGCCCCTCTCATCTGATTGGCGGACCGGCGGATGGCACCTGCTTACGCACACGGCTGCCACTGAGAAGGTGTTGTTCCTCCGAACGGTCGATAAGGATCTGAGAAAAGCTATGAGGAAAGTACGAAGCTTGGGTCTGGACGAGTCCATCCCCGGGCTGGACGATCGGCGCGGGGACGAGATTTCCCTCGATGAGGTCGAGCGCATTTCTTATTGACCGTGAACGATCCAGGTACTCGCGTACGCGCATATGCACATATTCGCGTAGTCGAATCATAGGGGAGAGAATGGATGTCCGACACCGCCATCACGAAACCGCCGAACCCACATCGCAGAGCTAAATTAGTTCCGCTACATAATGTAGATTCAATAAGCTGGTTCTAGATGCTCCAGTACCCGAAATTGTACGGTTTTTCGAGCGGATAATTGAACCTTTGTTCATCTGCGTGTGACAATGCGGGTGTATCCTCTCGGGGCCGTCTTCAGCGTGACTCAAGCATTGCGGAGTATCTATGCGGAAGGTGAGCCCTCCCTGTGATCCGGGCAGATACACCGTGCTGTTCTGTCCATATCTACAGCGTTCGAACAGAATCTCGCGAGCCATTGGGTTAGGTGTGTCCAGCGCGCTTTATGTAAGAAGAGCGTGGGACTAAAGGGGGCGAAGCCTCCCCGCAGGGATCGGTTGTGGTCACGGCGAACTGGTGATGCGGCCGTCTATAATTCGCGTCCTCCAGCTTAACGTGATATCATCAAGCGTCGACCACATGCCTTTATCTGAGTGTCACTAACTTTTCAGTGGCTAACACTAACATACTAAGTATGTCGTCCCCCCCTGATTGTACGTGGTCGGAGCGCAGGGTCGAAACTCCGCTTTCGTCCCTCCCTGTATTATATTAACGTGCGCGGTCTTCCTGTTCCGGATTGTCGGGCGTGCTGTTCCTTCCTAGAGCCCGGTACGCCGAAGTCCATGGGCGTTGGTAGCCCGAAGAGCATCCGAAGTGGCTGGCGTTCAGGCCGGCCTGATACTCGGCGCTTTCCTCTTGCGATATTGTCCATGCGATTGCAAACATAAAAAATCTTTTTCTCAGCCTTGATAATTGCCGACTTCATCTCGGCCCAAGAGCAGTTAGTAACCAAGAATCACGCTGGCAAGAGCGAGGCTGCCGTAACCAGGCCAGCCGCACCCGACACATCGGTGTTAGACACGGCGAAGGAGTACGTCTTGGGGCGGGAGGATATACTTACGGTCCGGGTGCTTGACGCGAAAGAGTATTGCCTACTCCATATGCCGTTGATCTCTCTGGCAATGTTACACTGCCTCGAATCGGCAAAGTATACGCAGCTGGTTTGACAGTGAATCAACTAGAGGCGGAGCTGACGCGCCGTTTTTCGGACTGCCTGCAAAAGCCAATTGTGACGGTATCGGTTGCAGAATTTCGCAGCCAGCCTATCTCAGTACTCGGCGAAGTGGACACCCCCGGGGTGCATCAGATGCGAGGGAGAAAAACCCTGTTCGAAGTCATTTCCGAGGCAGGTGGATTGAAGGACGATGCCGGGAACTCAATTAAGATTACGCGACGCAAGGAGTGGGGCATAATTCCACTTCCAAACGCGACCACCCACGGGAGTGGAGAGTACAGTGTCGGAGAAGTTGACGTGCACTCATTGATGGCCGCCCAAAATCCGCAGGACAGCCCTTTCATAGTGGCAGCGACGCGAGCTTAGCGGCTTCGGCTTTGTCTGCCCGGCATCAGTGAATCAAGGAACAAAATCGTTTTGAATCAAAAACAGAGACTCACATTTCTGGACTTCATCAGGGGGCTCGCCGCTCTCTCGGTCGTCGTGCAGCATTCGGGCGAAAGGTTGTGGCCGGGCTTTGCGACCTTTTCTCGTGAATCGTTCAACATCGGCAAACTCGGAGTCTTGATTTTCTTCCTCACGAGTGGCTTCGTTATTCCATTTACGATGGAACGCGGGCGCTCCTTAGGAAGGTTCTGGATCAACCGTTTTTTCCGCCTCTATCCCCTGTACTGGGCGAGCCTGATTGTCGCAATCGTGCTGGCCGCGGCCGGCTTATACACTTGGCCCACAGCGAGTTTCGGTCATCATCTCGGGTTGTATCTGGCGGCTAACGCGACCATGTGCCAGGAGGCATTCCGGATCCCGCACGCAGTGGGTCTTTACTACACACTCTCCCTTGAGCTGTTCTTTTACATATGTTTCAGCATGCTCTTTCTCTATGACCTGCACCGCAAGTCTATACTTTGGAGCAGCATCGCCCTGGCGGGTGCCGCGGTCGTCACGATTCTGGGTCCGATTCTTCTCCACCGGCGGATGCCCATGGCGGAAGTCTTCTATTTCTGCTCAATCTTTGTAGGCACGTGCATCTATCGGCGGTGGCTTGGCCATATCGGCATGAAGGCGCTAGTCGCTCTCCTCGCCGGCACGGCGGTTGTTGCTATCCCTGGAATTTACCTCAACTACATTGCATACGCCACGCCGGAAGAGCACTTTGGCTTTGTGGCGGTGTTTTTTCCGTGGTTAGCCGGCTATGTGGTATTTCTTGTCAGCTTCGCGTTGCGCCATAGTGCGTTTCCTAACATGTTGAGCTGGCTTGGCCGGATCA
>JAOAPP010000569.1 GCA_025462985.1 Bryobacterales bacterium
CTGGCCGGCATCTTTCTCGGAACCATCAAAACCTGGAACGATCCGGCCATTGCGAAGGCCAACCCCGGGGTTAATCTGCCTGCCACCAAGATCATCGTTGCCCACCGTTCCGACGGCAGCGGCACCACCTACTGCTGGACCGACTATCTTTCGAAAGTCAGCACCGAATGGGCTTCAAAGGTTGGCAAGAACACCTCCGTCGAATGGCCGGTGGGTCTCGGCGGAAAAGGCAACGACGCAGTCGCCGCCATTGTGAAGCAGCAGGCCGGCGCAATCGGATACGTTGAGCTGATCTATGCAGTGAAGAACCACCTGGCTTATGGCAAGGTGAAGAACCATGCCGGCGAATTCGTGAAAGCGGATCTCCAGTCCGTCACAGCTGCCGCCTCGAGCGTAGCCAATTCCATGCCCGATGACTTCCGCGTCTCCATCACCGACGCGCCCGGCAAGGCAGCTTACCCGATTTCGACCTTCACCTGGCTCCTTATCCCCGATAAGATCTCCGATTCCGCTAAGCAGAAGGCCATCGTAGGCTTCCTGAAGTGGGCGATCACCAAGGGCCAGGATCAAGTGGAGTCCCTGGACTACGCCAAGCTACCCGCCTCGATCGTCGCCAAGGAACAAAAAGCCATCGCGATGGTCAAATAGAAACGCGCGGCGAGTCTTCGCCTGACTCATATAAATGGCCAGTTCTACTTACATCGCCAACATTCCTCGACGCAGCGGCGTCCGTGTCCTCTACGACCGGCTCCGCGGCGGCGATGAGATTGCCTACCTCGTAACGCTCGCCTGCGCCGTAGCGACACTGCTGATCGTCGCTCTCCTCGTAGGCGAGCTTTGGATCAACTCCCAGCCGACTGTCAAAACCTTCGGCTGGCACTTCCTCACTAGCTCCCGCTGGGATCCCAACTCCGGCAACTTCGGAGCGCTGCCCTTTATCTACGGCACTTGCGTCACTTCTTTTTTGGCGCTGCTCATCGCCATCCCGCTCGGAGTGGCGGCTTCTGTTTTTCTGGCGGAGATGGCGCCTCCCAAGCTTTCAAATATTCTTACTTTTCTCATCGAGTTACTAGCCGCCGTTCCAAGCGTGATCTACGGCCTTCTTGGCATCTTTATCCTTGTTCCGCTCATTCGCGATTACCTGGTGCCGGTTCTGACCAAACTGTTCGGGTACCTGCCCATCTTCAGCGGCGATTTCTACGGCGTCAGCTTCCTTTCCGCCGGAATGGTCCTTGCCATCATGGTGGTGCCCTTCATCGTCTCGGTGTCGCGGGAGGTCCTGCTGGCCGTTCCGACCGATCAGCGGGAAGCCGCGCTCGCGCTCGGAGCCACCAAATGGGAGACCACCTGGCAGATCGTCATTCCAAACGCCCTCACCGGCATCTTCGGGTCCATCTTTCTTGCGCTCGCCAGAGCTCTTGGAGAAACAATGGCGGTCACCATGGTCATCGGGAACACGCCCAAGATCACGGCCTCCCTCCTTTCACCCGGATACTCCATCGCGGCCGTCATCGCGAATGAGTTCGCGGAGGCCAGCGGCGACCTGTACGTCTCGTCTTTGATGTTCCTCGGACTGGTCCTGTTTGGTCTGACCATCATCATTAATGCCGTGGCGCGAATCCTTATCCTCACGACTCAGAAGAGGGGCGCCTAGCGTATGGGAAACACGATCTCGTCTCGTCGCCGGGTCATCAATGCCGTGATGCTGTCCCTTTCGGGTCTGTGTACGCTGCTGGTGATCGGGGTTCTCTTCTTCATCCTTGGATACCTTATGTTCCATGGCCTGAAGTCGCTGAATCTCGCCTTCTTCACCAAGCTGCCGAAACCGGCTGGCGAAACCGGCGGCGGCATGGCCAACGCCATCGTCGGCAGTGGAAAAATCATTCTGCTGGCTACCTGTATCGGCGTCCCGATCGGGTTCCTGGCCGGTGTCTTCCTGGCCGAGTACAGCGGCAAAACCTTCGCTTTTCTGATCCGGTACACGGTTGATCTGCTGAACGGCGTTCCCTCGATCGTTATCGGAATCTTTGCCTATGCCATGGTCGTCAAACCAATGAAACACTTTTCGGCGCTGGCTGGCGGCGTGGCTCTGGGCATCATGATGATTCCCATCGCCGTCCGAACGACCGAAGAGTTCCTGCGCGCCGTCCCTAACCCGCTCCGGGAAGGAGCAATGGCCCTAGGCGCGACCAAAGCTCGTACAATCTTCACGATTGTGATCCCGGCGGCGATTTCCGGACTGACCTCCGGCATGATGCTTAATCTGGCGCGGGTGGCCGGCGAAACCGCCCCGCTCCTGTTTACTGCCCTTGGAAACATGTTCTGGAGTCGTGGCTGGTCCCAGCCGACCGCGACTTTACCCGTAATGATCTACAACTACGCCATTTCGCCAGACGAAGATCTTCATCAGCAGGCTTGGGCCGCAGGCTTCGTTTTGCTTACCCTGGTACTAGTGATCAACGTGACCGCTCGCCTGGTAATTAACCGGGGGCCTGCGGCCGCCCGGAGATGACACTTTGGCAACCCCTCGACAATCGTCCCTCAAAGAAATGAACCCGGCATTGATAGGTTCGCCGTCTCAGCCCGTCACCCTGTCCGACGCGAAGCTCAGTGCGAAAGACCTCAGCTTCTATTACGGAACATTCCAGGCGCTCTACAACATTTCGCTCTCAATCGCTCCGCACAAGATTACTGCTTTCATAGGACCATCCGGCTGCGGTAAATCGACCTTTCTCCGGACGATGAACCGCATGAACGAGATTCTGCGCAACACACGCGTGGAGGGCGAGTTGACCCTCGATGGCCAGGATCTGCTGGCCATGGACGTCACAACTGTTCGGCGTCGCGTCGGCATGGTGTTCCAGAAGTCCAATCCGTTCCCTAAGAGCATCTTCGACAACGTGGCATACGGTCTGCGTGTAAATGGCATGCACAAACGTTCGGTCGTGGAAGAAGCGGTCGAACGGAGCTTGACCCATGCCGCCCTCTGGACCGAGGTCAAAGACAAGCTGAACAAACCCGCCACGGCCCTCTCCGGCGGTCAACAGCAGCGGCTTTGCATCGCACGCGCCCTCGCAGTCGAGCCGGAAGTGCTTCTCCTGGACGAGCCTTGTTCCGCCCTCGACCCCATCGCGACACTCAAGATCGAAGAACTGCTCTTCGAGATCAAGTCCCTCACCACCATTGTCATCGTCACTCACAACATGCAACAGGCGGCCCGCCTCGCTGATTACACCGGGTTCTTTTTCATGGGCAAGCTCGTCGAGTTCGATGACACACGTGTTATGTTCCAGAATCCCCATAAGAAAGAAACTGAGGACTACATCACCGGACGGTTCGGTTGATGGCAGTCATCGGAGAGTAAGCTAAATTGCGTCATTTCCAACAAGAACTTGAACAGCTGAAAGCGAAGCTTCTCGAGATGAGCGCTCTAGTAGAGACCGCCGTCTACCGGAGCGTTCAAGGCGTAGTTGAAAAGAACGAGGAACTTGCGCAGCAGGTTTTGAAGAACGAAGCGCGCATCAATCAACTTGAAATCGAGATCGACGACATGGCGATCGGGCTTCTGGCTTTGCAAGCCCCTCTAGCCGCCGATCTGCGGCTCATCACCGCGGCGATCAAGATCAACAACGACCTTGAGCGTATGGGAGATCTCTCGGTCAGCATCGCCGAGAGCGCGATGGCTCTGGTCCGCGAGCCGGTCATTCGCCCTTCGATCGACATTCCACACATTGCCGCTCTGGCCCAAGGCATGGTCCGTAAGGCTTTGGACGCCTTTGTCAGCCGCGACTCCGAACTGGCCCGCAGTGTTCTGGCTTCTGATGACGCGGTGGATAACCTCCGCACCGCCAGCTACCACGAGCTAACAAGCTTCATGGAAAACAACTCCAGTCAGATCCCGCAAGCTCTGCGGCTTCTCACCGTCGTCCGCAACCTGGAGCGCATCGCCGACCACGCCACCAACATCGCCGAAGACGTTCTCTTTTTGGTGAAGGGCATTGACGTACGGCACCACAACGAACAACGCGCGCCCGTGGCCAGCGGCTAGCCCCGCTACCCGAGCTTCTGTTTCAATACGTCGTTGACGGCTCCGGGGTTCGCTTGCCCGCGGCTGGCTTTCATCACTTGTCCCACCAGGAAGCCGATGACGGCGGTCTTGCCGCCCTTGTACTGCTCCACTTGCTTCGGGTTAGCGGCGATCACGTCATCCACGATCTTCTCGAGCGCGCCCGAGTCCGAAATCTGCTTCAGCCCCTCGCGCTCCATAATTGCGGAAGGAGCGTCTCCGATCTCGAACATCTTCGGCAGGATCTCTTTCGCCAGCTTGCCCGAGAGCTCGCCTTTGTTGATCAGGGCCACCAGTTCTCCCAGGTGAGCTGGCGGTACGGGCGATTCCGCGATCTCTTTGCCTGCGGCCTTCAGTAGCCCCATCAGGTCGCCCACCACCCAGTTCGCCGTCGCGCGTCCGTCGGCGCTCACCCTTACGGCCGCCTCGTAGTAGTCGCCCGTTTCCCGCGCTGCTGTCAGCACTTGGGCGTCATACTCGCGCAGCCCATACTCGTTTACATACCGCTCCCGGCGATCGGGCGGCAGTTCAGGAAGGCTGTGGCGCACTTCATTCAACCGGTGCTCACTGACACGGAGCGGTACCAGGTCGGGCTCAGGGAAGTAGCGGTAATCGTGCGCGTGCTCCTTGCTTCGCATGCTTACCGTACGCCCGCTATCGACATCGTACAAACGCGTTTCCTGCACCACCTTCTCGCCCGCATCGAGCAGTTCCGCCTGGCGCTCAATCTCGTATTCGAGCGCCATCTTCACATACCGGAACGAGTTGACATTCTTGACTTCGGCTTTGGTCCCGAACTTCTCGGCCCCGCGCGGCCGCAGCGAAACATTGGCGTCGCACCGCAGTTGCCCCTTCTCCATGTCGCAATCCGAGACCCCGATGTACTGAAGAATCTGCTTCACCTCAGCCAGGTACGCATAGGCTTCGTCCGCCGAGCGCATATCCGGCTCGCTCACAATCTCGATCAAAGGCGTTCCGGAGCGATTCAAATCTACGTAGGTATATTCGTCGGAGTCTTTGAAGCCGTCGTGAATGCTCTTGCCTGCGTCGTCTTCCATATGAACGCGGGTGACGCCGATCCGCTTTTTGCCCTCTCCCGTGAGAATGTCCACATAGCCGTGCTCGGCGAGCGGTTGATCGTATTGCGAAATCTGATAGCCTTTCGGCAGGTCAGGGTAGAAGTAGTTCTTTCGGGCGAAGCGCGAGAACGGGTTGATCCTGCAGTGCAGAGCAAGACCGGCAGCGATTGCAAGATCCACCGCTTTACGGTTCAGGGCCGGCAGAGCGCCCGGCAGGCCCAGGCAAACCGGGCAGACGTTCGTGTTCGGCGCGGCGCCAAACTCGATGGGGCAACTGCAGAAGATCTTCGTCTTCGTCCCTAGCTGGACGTGTACTTCAAGCCCGATCACGGGCTCATACTTCGTGAGAATCTCAGCAGCGGCGGCACTTGCGGACATATAAATGATTGTAGCGGCGGTCGCGATTGACCGCTCTTTTGACCCCGAAGTATTCAGAACCTAGTGTTTGCAAGGGTTCGAAGCTCTCTCAAAAGAGAAAAATGCAAAAAACCCTCGAAATTTGGTGGTTTTCTCTTTACAATGGTGACCGACTCCCCGTATCATCATGGTGACCGAAGAGGCGAAACATTTTTGCATCGTTCTGTTTAGAACGTGCGATGGGCGCGCAAGAGCTCACGAAGCAAGAGTGATCGCCTGCTGGAGATTCTTGGAGGTACACACATGGCTGAAGTAAAGAAGATGACTCAGACCGCGATCATCAGAGAGCTCGCGGAGACCACGGGCGTCAATAATAAGGTGGCGAAGCAGTTCGTCGAATCGCTCGCTCAACTCGCGGTTCGCGAGACAAAAAAGAACGGAGTCTTCGTGCTGCCCGGGATCGGACGCCTGGTTCGCGCGGAGCGCAAAGCGCGAACAGGCCGCAACCCTGCGACGGGCGAGGCAATCAAGATTCCGGCCAAGCGTGTCGTGAAGTTCCGTCTGGCCAAGTCAGTGAAGGACGCGATCGTTCCGCCTAAAAAGACCGCTAAGTAACTCTTTCGTAGAACAGAAAAGCCCCGCAGATCACTCGCGGGGCTTTGCATTTGAGACGGACAGGGTTGCGCTAAAGCGGCTTCTTCTCGTCCGGAGTTTCGTCCTCAGTCTTTACAGACTTCTTGAAGTTCTTGATACCCTCACCCAGGCCTTTCGCGAGATCCGGCAATTTGCTCCCGCCGAACAGCAGGATGAACACAACCGCAATGATGATAATTTCCGGGCCGCCAAGTCTCACGCATCTACCTCAGGAGTAACTCCTCAATTGTAGAACGGAATCTCAAAGCGCCGCGCTACTTCGGCTGGAATGCAACGCCTACCAGCGTGAAGAGGAGGGTCAAAACGATCACCGGCGCATACGACAGGAGAGCGGTCCCTTTCTTTGCCCGGAACGCCACACTGAAGGTCAGCACGAACATCACGATCGTCCACAACTGAAACACGGAGAAATATCCGACGATCGCCAGCAGGAACTTATTGGTGCCTTCCGGCAGGAAGATATCTAACCCGAGCGGCGGCCTCAATTCGGCCATGGTCGTTGGCTCGCCCCTCGCATGTAAGATGATCACCGTTGCGATTCCGCCGAGCGCTCCGATCAGCGATACCCCGCAGACGAGATTCAACATGTTCACGAATTTCGCTTTGACGCCCAGGACCGAGGCTGCGCCCATAACCAGGCCCGCCTGAACCACAAGGATCACCAGCACAAATATCGGCATGATATACAGCACGGCGTGTTGAATCGTGATGGCCATCTGAATGCCCTTTTGATACTGTGCAGGATCGGTATTTGCCGGCAGAGGCGCAGTCTCCATGACGTGTTGGATGAAGGGGATCATCTGGGCCTGGATAATCATCGCCAGGATGGAAATCAACAAGGCCGGACCCACCCAGAACCACTTGCGAAAAAGACATCGTGCCGCTCCGGCGGGATCGATGAAGAAGTTCCCCATACCGGACAAGTCGCTTCCGACGGTTTCCCGACTTTGTTCGGGAAGACCTGGAACTACGGTGGCCATAGTTTCTCCTTCTTGCAGATTGACACGAATTATATCCGCTTGAGAGCACAAACGGTAACCTGGAGAGGAATTCATCGTGAAAAGACTACTTTGTGTAAGCTACCTTCTCAGTTTGTGCATGGCATGCAGTCACAAGGGAACTCCCGGCGCCTCAGACCGTCATTATCATCTGACCGGACAAGTGAAAGCCCTCGATCCTAAGCAGCACACTGCCAATGTGGATGCTGCCGCCATTCCCAACTTTATGGAAGCGATGAGCATGGACTATCCCATCAAATCCGAAGGTGAGTTCAACAAGCTCAAAGTTGGCGAGCACATCGACGCCACGATTAACGTGCATAGCGACGACAGCTATGACTTATCCGACATTCACCCATCAGAGGCGAAGAAGTAGCGGCAGTGGACGCACCAAACACAATGGTTGCGCCGGCGGAGAAGCCGACCTTATGCGAGCCGGCAAGAAAGCCCCACTCAGCAATCTGGCAGACCCTCGGCTTTCTTTTTCAGACTGAGGTGCACGTCTATTCCTTCGCGGTTGCGGTGAACGTGCTCCTGACCTTTTTCCCCTTTCTCGCCTGCATGGTCATTCTTTGCCAGTACGTACTCCACTGGCGACCGGCAGTCCAGGTCATTATTCACGCCGTGAATGACTACTTTCCGACCGGCTTTGGCGTGGACTTCAAGGGCTATCTGATTCAGAGCGCCAACTCGCGCAAGTTCAGCTGGATCTCGGTCTTCCTGCTGCTCTTTACGGCAAACGGCATCTTTGTTCCGCTTGAAGTCGCTCTGAACCGCATCTGGCACGTGAAGCAGAATCGCAGCTTGCTGCGCAATCAGGCTGTCAGCCTCGGGCTCATCTTCGCCTGCGGAATGCTGGTGCTCACGTCCGTGTGCATCACCACCTTGAATGTTCAATTCCTCACCCAGCGCTTCGGAGTCAGCCATCTCGGCGCCGTCACACAAATGGTGATCTTCAAGCTGACCGCGCTTCCGATCAGCATGTTGATGATCTTCCTGGTTTATTGGCTGCTGCCAAACGCGCGCATCCCAGTGAAGCGCCTCATTCCAGCTTCGGTTGCGGTCGGGGCGCTGCTGGAAGTGTCCAAGTACGTCAACATTCTCACGTGGCCCTGGCTGCAGGCGAAATTGCGGAATGAAGTGCCGCCCTTTGTGCAGTCCACCAGCATCGTGCTGTGGGCGTTCATCGCCACGCTCATCATCCTCGCAGGCGCCGAGGCGAGCGCGCGTGCATCCGTCAGCGTAGCCGAAGACTCACTCGAAGAAAGTTCCCGTAAGCTGTCGGCCGCGTAGAGTGCTACGCCGAAGCCAACTCCGCGGCCGCGCGAACGGCCAGCAGGGAGGTTCGCATGCTTACCCAGGCCGCTAAGTAGAACAGTCCACCAATGACCAGAGTCAATTGCAGGCCCAGGTAGATTGCCAGGAACATCGCAGCGGCCGAACCCATCACGCTGGAAGCTGCATTGATTGCCCACGCCCATCGCACCGACGCCGGCATAATTCGCTCAAGTAGAGCCAGTCCGGTCGGGAAAGGCATTCCCATGGCGAAGCCTACTGGACTGATCAGCAGGACGGAAATAAGCACTCGCAGCGCAAACGGAAGAGCGACGCCGCTTTCCACAATCGGCGTTACGACCGCGGCGAGAATCAGAATCGCGCCCACAATGAGGAACAGCACAAGGCCGAGCCGGCTTTGCTCACCCCGGATCAGTCGTTTGCTGAGGAAGCTTCCGGCGCCGCTCGATATCAGCATGGAGAAGATGATCACCGTCAAGGCATAGGTGGGGTGGCCGAGGAACAGCACGAACTTCTGAATCAGCGCGACCTGAATGAGGATGTATCCAGCACCGATGAAGAGAAAGAACAGCAGAGTCCGTAAGCTGCCGGGAGAGCGCGGCAGTCGGCTACGGAGCAGAAGCGGCGGAAGCGAAAGGATGATGAGCGTCGCCACGATGCTGATGGCCACCAGCCCGAAAAGCAGTGGAAGCGCGCTGTTCACCTTGTAATCGGCGGTGGCGCGCGATGCGTTCCATACAAAGGCCCAGAGATCGCGGGGCTGCACGGTGTAAAAGAAGAACGGTCGATCGTCAGATACCGGCCTCACGTCGAACGAGTAGCCATCGTAGAAGGCGTTCAAATCGGGCGCGGTCAGCAGATCACGAAAAGGCGTTTTCTCGGCAGTCCCGGGGAAATAGACGAGCTGGATGTTCGCCGTCACGGTGTCGCGCTGGACACGAGCGATATCGGCCGGGCTGAACGGATGGCGCGAGATCAGAATAGTGTCCTTGGTGCCCCATTTGCTCAGCTTTTGAAGATCCTCCCGCAGAACGATGACGCTTCGAGCCGGGTTGTCTTCGCCGAGTTGATGCAGGGCAGCGATGGCCAGCGACACCACCCGCAGCGATTCCCGAGGTGGTGCAAAGCCCCATCGTGTAAATGCCATCACGCCGTCATCCGTGAGGTGGCGAAGATAGTCGGTGAACGCTTCTGTCGTGTAGAGATTGTTTTCGGAGAGAGCGAACGCTCCCGCGGCCGTTGAAGCCCAGGTGTCTACCAGGGTGGCTTGCAGGACTTGGAAGTGATCGGAGGAGCGGCGGACGAATGACCGGCCGTCCTCAATGACGATCTTCACTTCCGGCCGGAAGTACAGCCTGTTGCTGTATTCCGGGAACCTCTTCTGCATGATCACTTCCGCAATGATCGGATTAATCTCCACGCCAGTGATGTCGTGGCTTCCGGAAGCGAGTGCCCGCGAAACATCCCAACCTCCACCCGGGCCAATGATTAACGTCTTGGCGCCGGGCCGCAGCAAGTATGGAAATCCAGGGCCTTCATAGGCCAGATCGAAACGGTCTTTCGCGGAAAGATGTTCGAAGTCAAACTTGGCTACGCCCGTCGCTGCATCCGCGTCGATGACGATGCTCTTCATGCCGCCTTCCGGCTTCAGAGCAATGCGGGAAAAGCTGTTCCATTGGCGGAACTCCTCGTCCTTGATGCGTTGCCCCTTGGCATATTGCACGTCGATAATCGGGTGCTTGGCGTTCCAGGTGATAAGGCCGACGAGGAGAAGCCCAACCATGACGCAGCCGACCCGTCCTCTGGTATGGCCGCCCAGATGAAACCAGATGGCGGCCGAGACGGCAAAGAGCACCGCAGTGACTATGATCGTGTTCGGGCCGCCGATCCAATTCAGCAGGGCCACCAGCACGCCGCATCCGGCCGCAGCGCCGATCAGATCGAAGAAGTATACTCGCTCGATTCGCTGAATGGTTTCTGCCACTACCAGCGAGAGAAATGTGCCCGCAAACAGGAACGGAATGGCGGCGACGAAGTAGCCCGACGTGAGTTCCAGGGTGCTCATATTCCCGGTCCGGGCCAGCAGGAACCATAAGCAGAGAACAATCGCAATGGCATTG
>JAOAPP010000595.1 GCA_025462985.1 Bryobacterales bacterium
ACCCCTTTCCCTGCGTCTACAAAGGATGCCGCCAGATCTTCAAGACCTCGCTCCTCGGGCACTTGCTTCCAGAGATATTCGGCCAGCGGCTCGAGCCCCTTGTCGCGGGCAATTGTCGCCTTGGTCCGGCGCTTCGGCCGGAACGGCAGATACAGATCCTCCAGCTCGCTTTTGTCGAGAACCGCCTCGATCTTCGCTTTCAGTTCGGGCGTCAGCTTGCCTTGCTCTTCTATGCTGTGGAGAACGGTTTCTCTGCGTTCGAGAAGCTCTCGGAAATAAGCAGCCTTCTCCTCAATTCCGCTGATAGCGACCTCATCGAGATTGCCGGTCGCCTCCTTGCGGTAGCGCGCAATGAACGGCACAGTGCCACCTTCATCGAGCGACGCAAGTGTCGCCACGACACCGCTGACGGGAAGATTCAATTGCTGCGCGATGACACTTAAAAGCGCGGCTGGGAGTTGTTTGGCAGAGGACATCGATGTTGCACTCCCATCATAAATAAGAAGCGCTTCTGTCATGATGAGAAGCGTTGTGCCGGTCCTGCTGTTTGCGCTTATCGTTGCTTCCGGATACTTGTTCTGGCGTCGCTTCCGTATTGTCGTCACTCGAGTTCTCAACTCTCGTTCTGACGAGGATTTTCATATCGGATCCGTCCTTCCGCGGCTCAGGAGATTCTTTTGGGAAGTCCTGTGCCAGGCGAAAGTCATCCGGGAACGGCCTCTGCCCGGCATTGCTCATGCCTTTGTGTTCTGGGCTTTCTGTGGGTTTGCGATCGTTACCCTGAATCACCTGGCGACGGGATTTCATTTATCGTTCCTCGACTATCATCGCGGCTTCGGTCCCTTTTATTTCTGGCTTGCCTTCGTGTTCGCTGTGCTGTGCGCCGTTTCGATCGCGTATCTTGCATTCCGGCGTTTCATTCTTCGACCAAAGTCGCTCGGGCCAACCTCCCCGCAGTCGGGCATCATCGCCGGCTTTATCTTTGTCCTGATTGTCTCGTACATGCCGCAATGGTGGGTGCCGTAGGGCTCAGCTTTAGGAAAAACTTTGTGGTGGATTCACACGCTTACGCTCCTCGCGTTCCTGCCTCTAATCCCGCATACCAAGCATCTGCACTTGATCCTCAGTCCGCTCACCATTTTTCTGAAGCGCGACACGTTCAGCCAGATTCCGCCCCTGGCCGGGGACGAAGATTTCGGGCTGGTCTCGGGCAAGGACATCAGCCGCATCACCGCGCTCCAGGCGTATTCCTGCGTTGAATGCGGTCGTTGCACCGAGCACTGTCCCGCCAACAACACTGGCAAGGAACTTAATCCGAAGCTGATCGCCCTCGGCGTCCGCGATTACCTGAACGAGTACGGGCCTGAGAACGAAACGCCGCTCCTGGCTGCCACCGTCTCTCAGACCGCGGTGTTTCAATGCACCACCTGTGGCGCCTGTGAATATCAGTGCCCCGTTGGGATCCAGCATCTGCCGATAATGATCGGCTTGCGCCGCGGCGCTGTGAATACAGGGGGCTGGGAAAACGACCACGGCACGAAGCTGTTCCTTAACCTCGAGCGCAACGGAAACGCCATGGGCTTTTCCCAAAGTGAGCGCGACAAATTTATAAATAAGCAGCAGTTCCCGATCTTCGATGGGAGTCAGGAATACTGCCTCTGGATGGGTTGCATGGGCTCCTATGATCCACGCGGCCGGGAGATCATCGTCGCTTTTGCATCCGTAATGCAATATCTAGGCTCAACTTATGGAGTTCTGAAGAAAGAACGCTGTACGGGCGATCCGGCTCGTCGGCTCGGCAACGACCTCGTTTTCGGTCAACTCGCGGAAACCAATCTGCAGACCCTTGCTCAAACCGGAGCCAAGAAGATTGTTTCCATTTGCCCGCATTGCGTTCGTACGATGGCGGAAGACTGGCGGGAATTCGGCGCCACAGTGGAAATAGAGCACCACAGCGAGTTCCTGGCACGCCATGCCGATCGCATTCCCCAAAATCACAAGAACGGCAACACCGTCTTCCACGACCCTTGCTATCTCGGCCGCTATCGAGGCGTGTACGATGAACCGCGTGAAGTGATCGCCAGGGCAGGGAACCTGGTTGACCCGCCCCGGGCTCGCGAGCGCTCCTTCTGCTGCGGAGCGGGAGGCGGACTTGTATTTCTCGGCGAGGAGACCGGGCAGCGGGTCAGCGACGCCCGTGTAAAGGAACTAGTCGCCACGGGCGCAGACGCGATTGCCGCTGCCTGCCCGTTCTGCAACACCATGTTCCGCGATGCCCTCAGCGCGGGTCCTGCGGATGCGCCCAAGCTCCTCGATATCGCTCAAATCGTGGCTCGTCAAATCGAAGACGTAGCCGTTCCACTTGGAGAACGAGGCCCGGTCAGGACCGAAACTTCTTCGCAAGATGATCGTCGATGATCTTGCGGCTGAGTTCCTCTGGGTCCACCGCGTATGTCCCGGCCTCGACCCTTGCCTTGATAGCCGCCACCCGCTTCTGACGCTGCTGCATCTCACAGTCAGTCAGGAGCTCCTCTTTGCTCTCGCTCGGCTCAGATGTTTTGTCCGCCTGGAAGGCTGGCCGGTCCACAACTTCATCCTACGTGAACGCCCGAGTTGAATCGCAAATCATTATGAAGAAATCCGTTGTCGGATGAGGGAAAATCGGACAATACTAGAGGTCAAAGCAATCAAGCCCAGAGTCGAGGAGGGAGAATTTGTGACCGGACCTCTGAAAACTGACCCGAGATATAACGGAACGCATACTTGTCCCGGATGCGGGACGCATTCTCGTTGGATTTGTGTTCACGACTGCCCCATTGTCGTCCGTGTCCTCTGTAGCGGCGGATGCGGGACATTTGAAAGCACCTTCAGCGAGTTACAGACGTTTCCACACTTCAACAGGCCGCGCAAAAACCCGCCATCCGATGGCTTGCGAACGGGTGTGAGTCCTTGTTAAAGTGGTATTTCCTGCTCGCGAGGGACTGGCGGGAGTGTGTTCTTATGGCAAAAGTTTGTGAAGTCTGTGGCCGCGGGCCGCAATTTGGGCATCGAATCAGTCATGCCCACAATGTCACCAAGCGTCGGTGGAATCTGAATCTGCAGACGGTCCATGCGTTGATAAAGGGCGCCGGCAAGCGTGTTCGCGTTTGCACGTCTTGCATCCGCGACGGCAAAGTGCAAAAAGCATCACAAGTGTAGTTTTTTTCACTAGCTGCGGATGTTCCAGTCCGCAGTTTCAGCAAGAGTCATTCCTAAAGATCTCCGCATCTCTCCATTGACGGCCGCTTTATTCTCGCCGCCAAGGAGGGACGTTTGGAACTCGGTTTACATGGGAAGATTGCACTCATTTCCGGCTCAACAGCCGGCATTGGGCTTGCAATCGCAGCCGCTCTAGCGAAAGAAGGAGCTGCCGTCTTCGTCAACGGACGAACTCCAGGGCGAGTCGACCAAGCGGTGGCGCGATTAAACGCTGGGCAACCCGCGATCGAAGCACGGGGCGTGGCGGCTGACCTATCTACCACCCAAGGCGTCGCGCAGTTAGCGTCTCGCCTCCCCGCGGTAGATATCCTCGTGAATAACCTGGGTATTTTCGAGCCGAAGAACTTCGAGGACATCTCCGACGCGGACTGGCTCCGGCTCTTCGAAACGAATGTCCTCTCCGGAGTTCGCCTTTCCCGGCTTTACCTCCCCCAGATGAAGCGAAAGAACTGGGGCCGCATCATTTACATCTCCAGCGAATCCGCTCTTCAGATCCCGGTTGAGATGGTTCACTATGGCATGACCAAGACAGCTCAATTGGCCGTGGCGCGCGGCCTCGCCGAGACCCTAACCGGCACAGGGATCACGGTCAACTCCGTCCTGCCCGGACCGACAAGGTCCGAAGGAGTGGAACAGTTCGTCCAGGATTACGCCAGACACAGCGGCGTGGATGCGCAGGAGGCCGAGCGGCAGTTCTTCAAAACCGCGCGGCCCTCATCTATCATTCAACGCTTCGAAACGGTGGAAGAGATCGCAGCCATGGTGACCTTCGTCGCCAGCGAGAAAGCGTCCGCCGTCACGGGGGCCTCCCTGCGCGTGGACGGTGGCGTGGTTCGGTCTATCGCCTGAGTCTGTGGCAAACCGCCCGACTTCACTTGAGAACGTTGATCGTCCCCCTGCACTTCGCTGAACCGCACCTGCAGACCACTTTCTGCACGTTCTTCTCAAAGTGATAATCGACCGTGAGTTCCTCGCCCGCTTTGATCTTGCGCAGGCTCATGTAAAGGATATGGCCACGGACAATACGGGCAACCAGATTCGGCTCGCACGAATGATTGATGTATTGCGCTCCCGAACCGCCCACTGAGCCGTCAATGGTCCAGTAGGGATCCAGGGTGAAGAGATAGATGAATCTGCTGGAGTCCGCTCGCCTCTTTGTTTCCCGGCGGCTAATCTTCTCGCCCGTATATTCAACGACTTTTCGCCCGGCCGGAATCGTTTCCTGCGCATAAACACCCCACCGGTGTATTTTGGAGGGCGCCAGCTTCAACTCGAAACAGGTAAATCTAGGATCCATCTCAGGAACCGGTACCGTCCCGGCTCCCCGCCCATTCGCAGATTTCGATAGCGCCATGCCCGTCAGGTTAGCCGATCACAAGAGCGTTCGATCTTAGATCGCAAATATTACTGGACCTTCTGTTGGAGGACGTCCACCAGCTCCTGGACCGCGTCAGCACTCTTCTTCAGCGCGAGCTTTTCGTCGCCGCTCAAACTGACTTCATAGATCTTCTCGACCCCTTTTGCACCCAGCTTCACCGGCACTCCCACGAATAGATTGTTGATTCCGTACTCGCCCTGCAGGTAAACCGCACAGGGCAGAACCTTCTTCTTGTCCTTCAGGATCGATTCCACCATCTCCACCGCGGATGCCGCCGGGGCATAGTAAGCGCTGCCGGTCTTGAGATACTTCACGATCTCGGCTCCACCATCGCGCGTACGCTGCACCAGCCGGTCGATGGTGGCCTGGTCTGTCAACTGATCGAGCGGGATACCGCTTACGTTTGTGAATCGAACCAGCGGGACCATTGTGTCCCCGTGGCCACCCAACACCATAGCGGTCACATTTTCAAACGAGACATTCAACTCTTCAGCGATAAAGGTTCGGAACCGCGCCGTATCAAGAACACCGGCCATCCCGATCACCCGCTCGCGAGGGAAGCCCGAGGTCTTCAGCGCCGTCCAGCACATGGCGTCCAGCGGGTTAGTTACAAGGATCAGAATTGCATTCGGCGACTTCTTCACGGCCTGCTCGGTTGCACTCTTCACGACATCGTAGTTGGCGAGCAGCAAATCGTCACGACTCATTCCAGGCTTCCGGGGAAAGCCGGCCGTGATCACGATGATGTCCGAATCGGCTGTCTCCTCGTAACCGTTGGTTCCTGTGATGCGAACGTCATAGCCCTCCACGGGCGCTGATTCGAGCATATCCAGGCCCTTGCCTTGCGGAACCCCCTCCACAACGTCCACCAGCACTACATCGGCAAGTTCCTTAGCCGCGATTTTTTGCGCGGTGTTTGCTCCGACATTTCCGCCGCCGATAACAGTAACTTTCTTTCTCATATCTTTTCTGTGTCCGCTTTGAAACCCGCAGTATAGCAACCGGTAGGATCCCCAAAAGGCATGGGGAAGGCTCGAAATCGCCCTCTCTTTGCCTCTCCTATCCTAATGGCCGAGGAGTGTCCTAACGTGCGCCTCGCTGGCGCGAGCGAGTCCTTCCAGGTTGTAGCCGCCCTCCAGAATAGAAACGAGTCGGCTATCACAGTAACGTGAAGCGATATCGGCCATCAATGCCGTCAGGTCTGCGAAATCCACATCGGTCAGGTTGAACTGTCCGAGAGGATCTCCAGCGCGCGAGTCGAAACCGGCCGAGATCAACACGAGATCCGGTTGAAACTTTGCAGCTGCGGGAATCAGGATATCCTGGAACGCACCCAGAATCTCTTTCCTTCCAGAACGCGCAGGGAACGGACAGTTGATAGTCAGTCCTGCGCCGGCCCCTTCTCCTCGCTCCGACTTCGCTCCCGTGTGCGGATACCAGGGAGATTGGTGCGTGCTGAAAAACAGGACGGAGCCATCCTCATAGAAAATATCCTGCGTACCGTTCCCGTGATGCACATCCCAATCGGCGATCAGAATGCGTTCTGCGCCGAAAGCCTGCTGTGCATATTTCGCCCCGAGCGCGGCATTGTTGAAGAGGCAGAAGCCCATCCCGCGGTCTGCGCTCGCGTGGTGACCGGGCGGCCGCACCAGGCAGAATGCATTC
>JAOAPP010000600.1 GCA_025462985.1 Bryobacterales bacterium
CCGTTGGCTCGCCCAAGACCCGCGGGCCTGAGCTGGTGGAGGCGGTGGGTCCCGCACTCGTTCGGCAGGCGCGAGAAGAACCGGGCAGCACAACCGGCCACCGCCGACGCATCCGGCGCCCACTGCCGCTCGTAACGCCGATGATATTCGAGGGTTGACGATCCATGGGCAGAGAGAAAAACAGGCCGACGCTGCGGAATTTCGAGACTGGCGGCTATCGCGACATCGAAAGCGAAAGTGAGCGGCTCGTCTGTCCGCGTATTCACAGCGACGGAACTTCAGTCGAATGGCCGGTAGGTTGGGACGCCCTTAAACGAACGAACTGGCGCAAAAAGCACGGCCTTGAAGCGCCATAAGAATGAACCCAAGCGGAATTTCTCCTCTGTCCGCCAATGTCTCTGCTGATAGGCGTCAAAGGTTCGCAGCCCGTAGAGCCCTGCGGGGCAGGACAAGAGCCGCTGCGGCGCCACCAATGAAAAAGCCTGCTGCCCATTCGCCTATTGTGGCCTGGGATGGGCACTCGCACCTAGCTTCAACTTCCTTCTGCCGCGCAGTGCTCGCGCGTTTTCGATGACACCCAAGTCACTCTCAGCGATGCCCTGATGTCGGGCGGTGATGTGATCGGCGGCATTCGGAATATAGATGTGATGGTCTGCCATTGGCGCTCCATCAGGGGATAATCTCACCCAAACCGGCTTTGCATTGTGATCCAACACGGCCAGAGGCCGTTGGTGGTGTTCGTACGGAATCATACGACTCATGCATCGCTCACCAGTGGAGCGCTCAGGCTCGTGGGCTATCGCGAACCTCCGTTTAACACTAAGGTTCCTAACTAACAAAAGGATGGACAGCTTTTTTATGCGTAAGTTCGACTCCAACCCGATCGATGTAACCGTAGGGTCCCGGATCCGAGCAGCAAGGAGAGAGGCTGGCCTTAGTCAGGACGAACTCGGCAAAGCTGTTGGAATCACATTTCAGCAAATCCAGAAATACGAGCACGGAACGAACAGAATCTCGGCAAGTCGACTCATCGGGCTATGCGAAGCTCTCGACGTCAGCGTCTTTGACATCCTGCAAGGCCTTCAAAAAAACAGCCCCAACCACAGGACTGCCCTGGACCTTTCTCCGGAAGGCGTGCGCACGGTGGCAATGCTCGACAAATTCTCGCCTGCCCGACGCAGATCGGTGCTCAAAATAATTGAGGCGATGGACGACACTGCCTGACAGATCGGCTTATTTTTCCGCTGTTCCCGAATTCCAGAGTGGGTCACCATCCTTGGAGTAGACGACCAAATTTCCGTCCTCTTGAAGAGCCAGGTGCGCGCCGGGATTTCCGCCGGTGTGGGTTGCCCAGATTGCTCGGTCTAACACGTCGTAAATCACAAATTGCCATCCAGCTGCATTCTTAACCGTGTTGCGTAAAGCGAGCCTGTGGCCGTAGACCAAATTTTTCTCGTGATCGGGCTGAACAGGTGCAGGTCGCCGTCCGACCTAAAAATCAGCAGGTATCCGCTAGTTGTCTGCCAGCGCGCACCGACCGGGAAATACTCGTCTCGGGAACCGGGAATGACGATGTTGGGCATGGGATGCGAAGGTTGCACGGCGAGCGTCACAAAACCATGGACGGTTTGCGACGTCGTCGCAAGAGAAGAAGACCCCGACACCTGTATTCCCCTCGCCGTCGAGGCCTTTGCCGGGCGAACAGCCGAAGGGGGCTGAAGTCTGCTCGCCGGCGCCAAGGGAATATGCTGAAATAATGCTCTTCATAAATGGAAGCGTTCCAGTGCGTCCTTTCCTTGAGGACCGAAGTCATGGGCATCTACGCTCCATTGCGTGATCGTCTAAGGCGGCATACCGCGGCTCACGGGTGCAACGCGAGCGGGGCATACTGACCCGTCAACGGGACGGTCCAGTAGCGGCTCCGAAACTATGCCGCGAAGCGCCACACTGTTCCCACTCGATACCGTCAGAAGGCGGGACATTCTCGCCCGCCGTAACAAACAGGATCGTGTCGGTCAGCGTTGCAGCCTTTCCAAATTACTAATGTCGCCTGGCTCTCGGATCGAAAAATTAATGATTTTGTCCCAACGTTTCGACCCAGGAGCGAAATGATATGTTCGAGCATGCCGTCGACCGGCTTGCGCAGATACTGTCGCCGAAGGGCGAACTCGATGCGAGGCTTCGACTGGAGAGCGTTCGCAGCGTCGCGGACAACAATCGCTCGAGCGCAAAGCTCAATCCGGTCATGGCGCTTATTCTTGCAGCCATCGACTTGCAGTGGGCAAGCGCGACGAGAGTTGGAATATGGCTGGCACTTTGTCTGTCATCTATTCTCTTGATGTCACTAGGAAGTCGCAGAGCGTTGGCGCGCGCGTATGGACCAGCGGACGCTGGGCGCTTTACAGCTGAGCTTCTGCTCTACACCCTCCCGTTCCTGACAATATGGTCGACCATGGTGCTTTTTGTCTGGGTGCCAGGTAATGCCACCAACAATGGGTTTCTCATTACCTTTCTGTTCGCCAGCATGGTTGCGGGGATTCCTCAAACCGCCCAATGCCGACAGATTGCTTTGCCCGGCATGGCCATAGATCTTCCGATACTTGCCACGCACGTTATAACCGGCTCGACGATCATGAACTGGTTGGGCCCCCTTTTGCAGACCGTGGCTGGTCTGCTGATCTTCCAATTGTCCGTCTCATACGCGAGTTCATTCCGCTCCATAGTTAAGCAGCGCTTTGAAATGGAGACGCTCGCAGAACAGTTGGCGCGAACTGCTCAAGACCTCGCGCTTGCCCGCGATGCCGCAGAACAGGCCAACCGAGCGAAGAGTGCCTTTCTCGCAAACATGAGCCATGAACTACGAACGCCGCTAAACGCTATCATCGGGTTCTCCGACTTCATCCGACAGAAGGTATTGGGCCGTATCAGCCCACCGAAGTACGAGGCCTATATCGAAGATATACATGGGAGCGGTACACACCTTCTTAGCCTAATTAACGACCTTCTAGACCTCGCAAAAATCGAGGCCGGCCAGGGCGAACTCGACCAGTCCCAGCTTAACTTGGCCGAACTCGCCGCCGCCGCCTGCCGTTTCGTGGAACCGCCGGCAGGGGCAGCCGGTGTCACCCTTGGCATTCAAATCGACAACAGTGATGAGCTATTGGCAGACCGCCGCGCGATCTTACAGATTCTCACAAACTTGCTCTCAAATGCTGTCAAGTTTACGCCGCGCGGCGGCACAGCAACCGTTTTTGCAAAGCGGCTATCAACGGGCGAGCTGGCACTAGGCGTCGAGGACAATGGCGTCGGAATGAGCAGCGCCGAACTTTTGATTGCTTTGGAGCGCTTTGGTCAAGTCAATCGCGGTGTACGCGCTTCGCAGCAAGGCACGGGCCTTGGACTACCCATTATCAAGGCGTTGATCGAAAGCCATGGAGGCCGCTTGAGTATTGAGAGCGAGTGCGGAAACGGGACTCGTGCTTCCGCAATATTTCCGGCAAAAAGGGTTCGAACTAGACAGTGCGCCGCCTAGGTACACAAAGCCTAGCGAAAATCGGCTAGGGCAATCACCGCGAGACTATCTGGACCCGGCCGGCTGCGGCCAAGCGTATTATTTCCGATGGTGCCGCCGTGACGCCACCGAAATTGCAGATCAAGCTAGCGGGCCGGCCCATCGGCTACTTGTTTCGCCCGGCTATAGCTTGCTGGGCGGATATAGTGTTTTCATCAGGCCCTCGAAATATAGTCATTCTCGGCCATTTTTCGTCAATCTGCTTTATGAGCCCGCCAGTGAGAGGCATCCATTCTGAACCAGATTTGAGCTGATACACACTGATTGATATTCCTTGTCCTGTGAGAGGGGACTTGACCTGAGAAAGCCAAGGCCGATCAAGCACGTCTATATTGACGCCTGTCTCGTCACACAGACTGAGGTCGCGCCAGAGAACTGTTCCACGTCGAATTTGCTCATCGCTGCGAAATGAAAGCGAATGCGCCGCCGCGAAGCCGTTAGACGTTCAAGCCGACTGGGATATGGGTCGCCAAGGCGATCTAGGCATTCCCGACCGCTGTCAGCCGAGACCGTCGCCCCATGCCTGACGAATTCGCGATGGTATGGAAACTCAGCGAACGAGACCAGTACGGGCCCACGCGTCAAGCCTGATCTGGCCGTC
>JAOAPP010000693.1 GCA_025462985.1 Bryobacterales bacterium
AGGGCCTGCATCCTAGGAATAATTCTGGGTCGGCTGCCTACCACGCACGCTCCCGCTTTAATAAGATCTTCGCTTGAGCCATTCCTCAGACCATTTCCGCGTTCCTGTTGTGAGCGCGCAAAGCAAGTCACAGCCAAGGGTCCGCCCACATTCCTGACGCTGTTGACACTTCGCGGCTCGAACCCGGGTGCTGGCGCCAGATGTCAGGAGGAGGTACAACATGCAGAATAAGACAGAGCATTTCCAGACGATAGTCATCGGAGGCGGCCAATCCGGATTGGCAGTGGGCTATTACTTGGCGCAACTCGGCCTTCCGTTTGTGATACTTGACGCTGAGAAACGCGTCGGCGACGTGTGGCGCAATCGTTGGGATTCCCTCAAACTCTTTACGCCTGCTGGCCTCTGCGGATTGCCAGGCATGCCTTTCTCCGCAGATAAACACTCGTTTCCAACCAAGAACGAGATGGGCGATTACCTCGAGTCCTTTGCAAATTACTTCAATCTGCCCGTGCAAAACGAAACGCGCGTTGACCACCTTTCCCGGAAAGGCAGCCGGTACGTCATCGCTGCTGGCGACCGGCGGTTTGAAGCTGAACACGTGGTCGTGGCAATGTCCAGGTACCAAAGGCCCGTCATTCCAGCTTTGGCCCGGTCGCTTGCCCCGGAGATCACACAACTCCACTCGCTAGACTATCGACGCCCCAGCCAACTGAGACAGGGCGGCGTTCTTATAGTAGGCGCCGGGAACTCAGGCGCGGACATCGCTCTCGATGTCGCTCGCTCTCATCGCACCTGCCTGTCAGGAAGGGACACAGGCCACCTTCCGTTCCGTATCGGAAGCTTCGCTTCGCGCCACTTCCTCCAGCCATTTGTTCTTCGCTTCTTGTTCCATCGAGTTCTGACTGTCGATACACCGATGGGGCGCAAGGCGCGATCGCGCATTCTCAGCAAAGGAGGTCCGCTGATCCGAGTGAAACCCAAAGATCTGACCTCCGCCGGTGTCGAACGCGTTGCAAGAGTAGTTGGGGTAAAGAGTGGCCTTCCCGAACTGGCGGACGGCAGGGTGCTCGATGTGGCTAATGTGATTTGGTGCACTGGGTTCAATGCGGGCTTCTCGTGGATAAAGCTACCGGTATTTGGCGAATACGGAATGCCGTTTCAGCGCCGGGGCGCAGTCGACGACGAACCCGGTTTGTACTTCGTCGGCTTACCGTTCATATATGCATTCTCATCAGCTATGATTCACGGCGTAGGCAGAGACGCAAAACGGATCGCAGATACAATCGCGCAACGCACGCAAACTGTACGACCTTCATCAGTGCCTTCCCTTGAGTTCGAGGGCGTGAACATTCTTGATGGCGGAAGTGCGGCGGCTCTTCGGGCAAACCGCTAAATCGATAGATTGCCCATTCCGTAACATGAGAAGCATGCGCGCTTCTCCGCTGCTCTTGCTGCTTCTGGCGCTCGCTCCGCTGGCATTGGCCCAGAACGCAGCTGAAGTCGAAGCAGTCGTCACCACAGACCTCGGTTCATTTCGAATTCAGTTTTTTCCGGAGTCGGCGCCCAAACATGTGGCGCAATTCCTTTCCTATTCCCAGAAGGGTTTCTATGACGGAACCGCCTTCTTCCGAGCGGTGGCAAACGGCGTTATTCAAGGTGGCGATCCACTGCTCAAGAACGCAGCGACACCAAGAGCACGGTGGGGTACCGGCGGTTTCGTCACTCTCGCCAGCGAGTCGAGCAATCTGAAGCATCTGCGCGGAACCGTATCTGCGGTGCATCTGCAGAACAAGCCCGACTCGGACGGCAGCCAGTTTTTTGTGTGCGTATCGCCGCAACCGGCGCTTGACGGGAAATACACCGCATTCGGAGAAGTGACCGAGGGCATGGATATCGTGGAGCAAATCTCCCGTGTGCCCCTCGATGAAAACGGGCTTACTCAGACCCCGGTGCGCATCCGTAAGGTTTCCATCGAGCCCAAGAAAACGGAGCCCTATGCCAACGCGTCAGAAGAGGAGTTGCGGAAGGTAGTCACGATGAACACGACGCTCGGAGCTATCAAAATTCAAATGGAACCAGACTGGGCCCGCGCCACCGTCCAGCGATTCCTGATGCTAACGGCGACCGGATGGTACGACCACACGGCCTTCCATCGGATTTCCAAAGGCTTCGTTATTCAGGGCGGAACGGGTGAAACGCGGGTGAGCGGACCAACCCATCCGGCGGATCGATGGGTGCACCCTCTAAAGGCTGAGCTTCGCGGCGATCTGAAGCACGCGCGCGGAATCGTGTCCATGGCGCACGGCGATGATCCAAACTCGGCGACAACCTCGTTCTTTATCGTACTTGGGCCAGCGGCGCATCTGGACGGTAACTTCGCGGCCTTCGGGAGAGTGGTGCAGGGCATGGATGTGTTGGAAGCTTTCGAGAAGGAAGATGTGAATGGTGAGACACCGAAACGCCGCCTCGAGATCTTGAGCGCGAACATTGAGCCGTCTGTA
>JAOAPP010000695.1 GCA_025462985.1 Bryobacterales bacterium
GAGTTTATCGCCGCTTTCGCTGCTTGGGAGTGGCTGATTGCCGAATGGGAACGTTGGCAGGGCCCTCCCGCATGCCCGATGCTGGCTGATATCACTGGGTATTGTGTCGTCCTCTGGGCGGGTCTGCGTTTAACGGACTCGTGGCGCTTCAACAACGCGGACACATCGGTGATGGCCCTGCTCATTGCCGCAACAGCCATCCTCATCCGTGTTCGACGCGGAGTATCTGGAACTCGCGACTTTCTTTTGCTCGGCATCGTGCTCGGAACCGGATTTCTCGCCAAGACGGCCTTTGCTGCCGTGATCCCGGTGTTTCTTGTTGTACTGGCGGTGCTGCTCAGGTATCGGCTGGACCGGCGCATTCTGATCACGGCGCTGATGGTCTGCGCCATTGCTGTCCCGTTCATCGCGGCGATCTCAGTCGCGAACGGTCGTTTCACCATTGGCGATAGCGGCCGACTCAACTACTCGTGGCAGGTCAGTGGCATGAGTGTAGAAGGCTACAAAGAAAATGCGTATTGGCCGGATCGTGAAGTTCGACACCCGATCCGCGTGCTAATGCAACACCCTCGCGTGCTCAGCTTCGACCAGCGCGTCGTCGGCACGCACCCGATCCATGCAGACCCCTCATGGTGGTGCGAAGGATATCCACTTCGATTCGACAAAGCAAGACAGTTGATGATCCTTTGGTCGAATATCCAGTTCTCAATTTATGCATTCAGGTGTCCAGCCATCTTCTTGCTCTTGCTCGGTTTGGCGTATGACGCGTCGGGAGTCGCGAAGCGCTTCGCCCGGGCATGGTTTATCTGGGTTCCCGGCTTGTTTCTCGCGGCGACTTACTGCCCCGTCTACTCAGACTACAGATACCTGGCCGGTAGCTATGCCCTGATCGGCTTCGCTCTCATTGCGGCCGCATGGCAGGTACGAGTGCCTCAGCGCGTCGCGCGTATCACGACCTGGGCTATTCCCTTCCTGACCGCCGCGTTCCTGATGGGAGGGAGCTTCCGGCATATGTTCCCGCAACTGATTCTCGAGAGCACTGGAAAGAAAGCTCCCTGGAGCTACGAGAATGTGCAGGTAGCGGAAGCTATGCACCGGCACGGACTACAGCCGGGAGATCGGGTGGCCCACATCGGTTTTGAGCTGGGTGCCGGGCATGTTGGCCTGGAACGCGCTCACATTGTTGCAGTGGTTCCGGAGCGCGTCACGCATAACGACGAATCCTGGGGACGTCCCCTCGATTTCAGTTTCCCCAAGGCAGATGAGTTCTGGCGCAGTAGCCCGCAAACACAGCAGCGGGTGTTTGACGCGTTTCGAAGCGTTGGTGCAAAATGGATCTTTGCGGACACTGTGCCCAAATGGGCGGACGTAACCGGGTGGCAGGTGGCCGGAAGATCGCACGAACTCCGACTTAGCGACCGTCCTTACACATACTTCCGGAAAATACAGTAGACGTAGGAGCACTGTCAGCTAGATCCGATGTGGTCCAGATTGGTGGCGACCAAATCTGGCGTCGTCTCAATCAGCACGGAACCGCCATTGACATTCTGGTCCGACCCAAGCGCGACCGTAGAACTAGCACGGTCGGGGCGTTGCTTTCGCCTCGACACCGACCGGTGATCCGCGGGCGCAAAGTAGAAACTTGGGCGAGATTCCGGAGCAGGTGATCTCACTTGTGAAGTGTGGCGAAACGCTTCACAAAGGCAGCAGTGGTTTTGCGGATTTTATCTATGGGACCGGCGGCTCTATACCTTCCGGGCTTTTCGCAGGGAGCAACGCTCAGCCTTTCTTCGGCGTCCGGTATTCCTGGAGCCACTGTCGATTTGAATCTCAGCTTGAGCGGGGGGGCGAGCCCGCCTCCAACGCATCTGCGATGGACGTTGAGCTATTCGAGTGCGGATTTCTCCTCGGTTTCGGTGGTGCCCGGGCCTTCTGCTTCCGCCTCGGGCAAATCTGTTTCCTGCAGCAGGGCGTCAGGGGCAACGACTTGCATCACATGGGGAGACGACACCACCGGAATGGTTGATGGAGTCGTTGCGACGGTGAAGCTGCTTCTCTCCGCTGACGTCTCGAACACGGTATCCCGTGTTCTGATTTCCGGCGGCTCTGCTTTCGACACTTCAGGAAGCGCCGAGAACCTGTCACTCTCAGGAGGAAGCGTTTCGGTGCCGCCAAGCTTGAACGTGTTTTCGTGCAGTCCCGAGATTATCGTTGCCCCCGGCAGTTCTAGTTGCACGGTGGGGCTGACGGCTCCGGCGTCAGATTTCAACCCGGGGCCGGGCACGCTGACGGTTCCTGCGGGGCCGGGGGAACGCAGTGGGACGGTGGTCACGCTGAAAAGCTGGAACGGGCAGATCGCAAGCGTTCCGCCATTCGTAACCATTGCACCCGGTCAGATGTCTGCGACGTTTAGCGTGCTGACACGGCCTGTCCCAAAGAACACATCGACGACGTTGCAGGCGACGGCAAACGGCGTGAGTAAGATTGCGAATCTTTGGTTGACGTCGCTGACCAGTCGTGTTTCTTCATCCAGGTAAGCGCCTTTCAGGCGGTTCATTCGGTCAGGGTGTAAGGGAAGCCAAAGCGTCCGATCTGGATGATGGATTTTTGGGCCGGCGAATAGATGCGGAAAGACTCGACTCGTCCGATTCGATTCAGGCGGCCTGCATCGACACTGCCCAGCAACTTTCCGCTTTGAGCATCGTAGATCTTAACGTTGAGCGACTCTTCGTGCCGCTGCCAACCGAGGGCGTACTCTCCAGCTTTCAATTCGACCGCGCCCAACTTGAGCGGCACCTGTGTCAGGAAATAGTGGGAGTACTTGCCGTCCGCGGAGTAGCCGGCGGTGATTAATAGCACGGCTGCTACAAATTTGCCTTTTCCGTCCGTGATTCCAGTCGCGGTTCGGAATTCTGTTTCGATGCGTTCTTTCTCGACTGGTGCCCGAGCGGGAATGATTTGCTTCAGCTCACTCTCGCTGGCGGTACGCCACGCCATGCTCTCAGGACTGCGTCCGAAGGCGGCAAACGAGAGGATGCACAGGAGGGCAAGGCGGCGGGCAGGCTGCATGTTCAAAGGTGAACGATACCACGCTGCAGAGCCGTCGTGGCCGCCTGCGTGCGATCGCTCACGCCAAGCTTTCCGAGCAGGCTGTTGATGTGCGTTTTTACGGTGGCTTCGGAGATGAATAAGTCGCGCCCGATCTCCTTATTGCTTTTGCCCGCCACTATCAACTTCAGAACGTCCATTTCGCGAGGAGTGAGATCAGGACCACCCATTCGATCGGCGAGTCGTTGAGCGATGGCGGCCGGAATGCGAGAACGGCCAGCATGCACGGCTCGGATGGCCTCCATCAGATCATCGCCGAACATGTCTTTCAGCAGATAGCCGCGGGCTCCGCCCTGGAGAGCACGGTAGATATCCTCATCTCCGTCAAAGGTAGTCAGTACGATTATGCGAGCGGCAGGAAACTCGCGGCGGATTACTGTGATGGCTTCTACGCCCGTCATTACCGGGAGGCGGAGGTCCATGATCGTCACATCCGGCTGATGCTGCTTGAAGAGTTCCACTGCCTGCTTACCGTCACAACCCTCGGCGATGACAGTCATGTCGGGAACGCTTCTGATGAGCGCTACAATTCCCTGACGCACCACATTGTGATCGTCCACCACGAGTATGCGGATTGGGACCGTCATCGGGCCGGAGCCTCCACAGAGACGGTCGTACCCGTTCCCAGCTTGCTTTCTATGTTCAGTTCCGCGTGAATCCGTTCTGCCCGTTCCCGCATGCCTTTCAATCCAAAGTGTCCATTCGGACCTTGTGAGTTTACATCACCAGCGAATCCGCTTCCGTTATCGACCACGGTCATGCGCAGTTTCCTGGAGCCGAAAGTCAGACCGACCCGGATGTGCTGGGCGCCCGAGTGACGGACCGCGTTGGTGATGGCTTCCTGACCAATACGGAAGAGCTCATCTTCGACGGCGCGCTTCAACGGACGATACTCACCATGCACTTCGAGTTGCACCTTGGCGGGTCCCGATTCGGTCACCTGTTGCGCGAACTTCAGGAACCGGCCGGCGAAATCCTGCACTTCGGCCTCTTGCGAACGGAGCTCCCAAATGGATTGGCGAGCCTCGGAGAGGCTGCTCCTTACCAGGATGCGCGCCTGGTCCAGATGTTCACGGGCTGTTTCTGTCGCGGAGGAGAGGAATCGGGACACCAGTTCAAGCTGGACAGAAACGGCAACGAAGCCCTGGGCCAATGTATCGTGAATCTCTCTCGCGATTCGGGTTCTTTCGGCGAGAACGGCATCGAACTGCGACTGAACTTGCCGGAGCCGCCAGAAATAGGCTCCGTATGCGGCAAGGCTGCAGGCGCAAAGGACGAGGAGATAGAACCACCAAGTTTGATAGAAGTGGGGCAGGACTCGAATGGGTAAAGAAACTCCGCTCTCATTCCAGAAGCCGTCGTTGTTTCTGGCGATTACGCGAAAGCGATAGTTTTTGGCCGGGAGGTTTGTGTAGTATGCGATGCGACGCGTTCCGGCTTCGATCCAGTTTTGGTCGAAGCCCTCCAGGCGATACTTGAACTGGACCTTTTGAGGTGCAGCGAAGCTCAGGCCCGCGTACTCGAAGGAGATTCTGGAGTGGCCGGGTGACACCTCTTTGACTTTGTCGGGAGTGTAGGGGGTGTCATCGATCGAAACAGTCTCAATCGCAACCGGGGGAGGGATGCGATTCAGAACATTCACATCCGCAGCCAGGAGTGCGGCGCCCTTGGACGTTGCGAACCAGATATCGCCGTTAGCAGCCTTCCACACTGCCGGATGGCCTGCGCCACTGCACTCGCTGACTCGCAACCCATCGCTCGGGCCGTAGGCCACTACCGAGACCGGGCCTGATCCGCGATGGGCGTATTGGTTCAGTTCGTTCCTGCTTACGCGGAAGACGCCGTTTTTGGCAGCGAGCCAGAAGTTCCCGCCGCGATCTTCAGTGATTCCGTAGATGGTCTGGGGCAGGCCGACCGAAGGAGTAAAGCTGGTGAACGCGCCATCTCGATATCGATTCAATCCTCCGTCCTGGGTGGCGATCCATAGATTGCTTTCCCGATCCTGATATAGATCGGTGATGATGTTGCCCGAAAGCCCTTGCGCGACTGTGTAGTTATGAATGCCGCTGGAATCGAACCGGCTCAGTCCGTGCAGGGTGCCGATCCATAAATTCCCGTTCTGGTCACGTAGCAATGCGCCGACTGTATCGCTTCCGAGGCCGTCTGTC
>JAOAPP010000700.1 GCA_025462985.1 Bryobacterales bacterium
TCGAGCACCAGCTCGAACTCGCCGCCCACGCCTACCAGATGGCCAAACGCGAAGAAAAGCCCTTTGACCCCGCCGCTCTTGGGTTCGTTTTTTCAACGGACGAAATCGAACGCTTTCTCATCCTCCGTAAAGCGGAAAAAGCCATCGCCGCCGAGTCCGCCGAAGCCTCAGCACCAACCCGGCCCCGTTCAAGCAGGCGATAACCTGCACCAGTCTGCAACCTTACAGCTAGTGAGTCGGACCATGAGGATGGTTTCCGGCACGATACGGCTTGTTAGCTTATGAGAAGATGCATCGCACGATGGGCGCGAATGGAGTGAACAGGAGTCAGGCGTAGCGTCCGCTGACCTTTAATGGTGTAAGCAACGGGGCATTTCCCAAGACGCAATTATGAGAGTGCACGCCATCCCCAACTTTTCATTCTGGATTCAGTTCGACCGGCATCGGCCGTCGCGATGTAGTTTGTCGGCAGAAATGTGTGACGGGGCATTGTGGTCGGAGGCAACAAGAGCGGCCTCAGGGTGGACCTTGTGAGAAAGTAAATCCGGTACCCGTAATCCAATAGAATCTGATGCGACCGAGCGGGATAAGGATCATGTTCCTCAAAGACAATGTCACGAATAGTTCTCTTTCGTAGCAGTGCTGCGGCTCCCCCAAACACTGCAGATTCGTGACCCTCGACATCGACCTTCATAACTCCTACGTCAGCGATCTGGAGTTCGTCCAGGCGCAGCACATGAACGGCTGTCCCATCAACTCCAGACCCCAGTCTCGCAGTACCTTCGTTTTCCGCGAAATCGGCGGGAAGTACGAGATTTTCTTCACCGGTGTGATCGGATAGAGCAACGCTCCGCAATTCTATCTGTGCAACAGGCAAATGGCTCCACATACTGAGGTTTTGGCGCAAACAAGGCAGGACCGATGGATTCGGCTCGAAAGATATCACCTTGCCACCAACTCCCGCAGCGCGTGCAAGCACAAGGCTCATGTAACCAATGTTCGCCCCAATGTCGAGAGCGGTCTCACCCGGATCCATCAAGCGAATGAGCGCTTCCGTAACAGGAAGGTCATAGACTCCCTGCGTCGCAATCGCTCGGCCTACGGTTTCCGAAGATCTCGCGAAAATTCCGGTACCCCAAGGCAAAGGCAGCATCCTAATCGTGTCCTGCGGCTTGAAATTAAGCCGTCGGAGGAATTGACGGGGACGCAGTAGATACTCAGGCTTGCTGAGCGTCATAAAAGGCATTTGGATTTAGATTAAAAGAATCAGATTAACAGAATAGAATACTGCTAATCTCGGGAATTGCAAAAACTCGATTTCACGTGATCCGCCACTCACATTCGCCTTTTATTCGCTATAGTATAGAGCGTGAAGTACGTTGAACTTCATGCCCATTCCGCCTTTTCCTTCTTGGAAGGATCCTCGCTACCGGAAGACTTCGCATCGCGCTGCGCGGAGTTCGAACAGCCTGCTATGGCGATCACGGATGCACATGGCGTATACGGTTCACCACGTTTCCATCTTGCGGCGAAGCAGGTTGGCATTCGAGCTTTGATCGGCGCAGAAATCGCCACCGCGAATAACTGCCGCTACACACTGCTGGCGGAAAACAGAGCAGGTTACCAGAATCTGTGCCGCCTCATTACCCGGACCAGGCTTCGTGACGGAACCCCTGGAAAGCCGGAGAATCCGTTTGCCACTGATATGGAGTTCGCCCAGTACGCCGAAGGGCTGATCTGCTTGACAGGTGGCGATGAAGGTCCGTTGGCGCAGTTGTACGGGCAATACGAAGGCGCATTGGCCGCTGAAAAAGCTCGTGGGGAACTCGAAAAGCTCATCTCCATCTTCGGCCACGGCGACGTGTTTGTCGAATTGCAGCGGCATGGCAGGCGCAGGCAGGAAGCGCTGAACCAGGCATCCGTCTCACTTGCGAAAAGTTTGAATCTGCCGCTCCTGGCAACGAATTCGCCCGGGTATACAACGCCGGAGCGGCGAGATCTGCAAGACGTTCTCACGTGCGTCAAAAACAAAAGAACGATTGCCGAGGCCGGGCGGCTGCTGAACATAAATTCCGAGCGGTACGTCAAAACATCGGCCGAAATGAAGAGGTTATTTTCCGATCTGCCGCATGCCTTCGCCAATACGGCCGAACTCGCAAACAGAATTGACTTCACATTAAAAGAGCTGGGATATGAGTTCCCACGCTACCCGGTTCCGCCCGGAGAAACCGAGATGTCGCATCTGCGTCAGCTGACCGAGGCCGGTGCGCGCAATCGATATCGTCCGTATCACGAAAAGGCCCGTAAGCAGATTGAGCATGAACTCAATCTGATTGACAGGCTAAACCTCCCCGGGTATTTTCTGATCGTCTGGGACATCGTGGACTTCTGCCGCAGGAGCGACATTCTCGTCCAGGGACGCGGATCGGCGGCGAACAGCGCGGTCTGTTATTCGCTGGGCATCACGGCAGTGGATCCGGTCGGAATGGAACTGCTGTTTGAACGCTTTCTTTCTGAAGAGCGAGGCGAGATGCCCGATATCGATCTCGATCTGCCTAGCGGGGATGATCGGGAACGCGCCATTCAGTACGTCTACCAGCGCTATGGGCAGCTTGGGGCGGCTATGACCGCGAACGTAATTACCTATCGCGGCCGCTCAGCTGTACGAGATGTCGGCAAAGTTCTCGGGTTTGACGAAGAAGAGCTTGCCCGCCTCGCGGAACAGTTGAACCGGTTCGAGTGGAAAGATCCGAAAGATACGCTGGAACGCCGCTTTCGCGAACAGGGGTTCGATTTGAACGATACCCGAAGCATGAAGTTCTTCTCCCTGACCAGCGAAATCATCGATCTGCCGCGGCATTTAGGCCAACACTCCGGTGGCATGGTGATCTGCGGAGGACAACTGGATTGCATTGTGCCGCTGGAGCCGGCCTCCATGCCCGGACGAGTGGTGGTGCAGTGGGACAAAGACGATTGCGCCGATCTGGGCATCATTAATGTGGATTTGCTCGGCCTGGGGATGATGGCAGTGTTCACGGAAACCATCGAGATCATCAGCCGCAGCTATGGCGAACAGGTGGATCTGGCGCATTTGCCCGATGACGATCCTGCAGTCTACGAATGTCTGCAAAAGGCCGATACGATCGGACTGTTCCAGGTGGAAAGCCGCGCCCAGATGTCCTGTCTTCCACGAATGAAACCCGTTCGGTTCTACGACATCGTCGTGCAAGTAGCCATCATCCGCCCTGGGCCGATCGTCGGGCAGATGCTGCATCCTTATTTGAAGCGGCGGCAGGGATTGGAAGAGCCGGTGTGCCTTCATCCCTCCCTGGAACCGGTCCTCGCCAGAACATTGGGTGTCCCGTTATTTCAAGAACAGTTGATCCGGATCGCCATGATCGCTGCGGGATTCACAGGCGGTCAGGCCGAGGAGTTGCGCCGCGCATTTGGGTTCAAACGTTCCGAAAAACGGATGCGCGAAGTTGAGGTGAAGCTCCGGGAAGGGATGAATGCAAAAGGCATCACCGGAACGACACAGGACCGGATTATCCAGGCCATCACGTCATTTGCCCTCTACGGATTTCCGGAGTCGCATGCCGCCAGCTTCGCCCTTCTCGCATATGCCAGTGCGTATCTGAAATGCCATTACCTGGCTGCGTTCACCACGGCCATGCTGAACAATCAGCCCATGGGCTTTTACAGCCCGGCAACGCTGGTGAAAGATGCGCAGCGGCATGGGCAACGCTTTCGCCCGGTCGATATTCTGCGTTCCGATTATCTCTGCACTGTGGAAACGGAGGGGACAAGCCGGTATGTACGTCTGGGCTTGAACTACGTGCGAGGCCTTGCAAAAACGACTGCGTTGAAAATAGAGGCGGCGCGGAGAAAAGAGCCCTTCCGTTCTTTGCGCGATCTGGTAGTCCGTGTCCCAGAACTGCAGAAGGATGAGATTTCAGCGCTTGCCGATCTTGGCGCATTAAACGCCCTTCCGAAAGAGCGGCAGGACCGGCACCGCCGTGGCGCTTTGTGGCAGGCAGAGCTGGCTCTACAGCCCGTCGGCGAGTTGCTCGAAATCGATGCGGAAGAGAATGCGCTCTCTCCCCTGCCCCCAATGACTTCCGGTCAGCGAACCTACGCTGATTTCAGCAACAGCGGCGTCAGTATCGGCCGGCACCCCATGGCATTCCACCGCGACAAATTGCGTCGTATGGGAATCTTTGACGCTGCCAACGCCAAAGCTCAACGGGACGGCTTCTTATTAAAGGTCGCGGGATGCGTGATCACCAGGCAGCGCCCTGGAACTGCCAAAGGCTTTGTGTTTCTTAGCTTGGAAGATGAAACCGGCATCGTCAATGTGATCGTCCATCCGGATCTGTTCGAAAGGCGGAGAGCGGTCTGCACTGCCTCGCCGTACATACTGGTGAGCGGAGTGCTGCAAAGCATCAGCGGCGTGATCTCGGTCAAGGCAGGTGACGTCGAACACCTGAGCTTTCAGGAGTCCGCGGTGATGCGGTCGCATGACTTTCACTGACCTTTCTTTCTCATGGATCGACGTAGATTCTTAACAAACGCCGCCATCGCCGGCTCGCTCGTCAAACAAGCCTCAGGGATAAACGACGCCCGCTTCATTCTGCAGGAAGCCACAATTTCAGATCTCCAGTCGCGGATGAAGCGGGGCGAGTTGACCGCGGAAAAAACGGTGACTCTCTATCTGGAACGGATCGACGAGATCGACCGGCGCGGGCCCGCGCTGAACTCAGTCATCGAGATCAATCCAGATGCCTTGTCAATCGCCAGAAGCCTGGACGAAGAGTACAGGAGCAAAGGACCGCGCGGACCGCTCCACGGCGTCCCCCTGCTGCTTAAGGACAACATCGACACCGACGATCATATGGAAACCACCGCCGGGTCTCTCGCTCTCGTCGGCGCTTCTACTCCGTCCGACTCGTTTGTCGTCCGGCGTCTCCGCGCCGCCGGTGCGGTTATTCTCGGCAAAACAAACCTCAGTGAATGGGCAAACTTCCGCTCCACCCACTCCACCAGCGGCTGGAGCGCCCGGGGCGGTCAAACAAAGAACCCCTATGCGCTCGACAGGAACCCTTGCGGATCGAGTTCGGGCTCGGGCGTCGCTGTTTCCGCGAATCTCACCATGCTGGCCATTGGCACCGAGACCGACGGATCCATCGTCTGCCCTTCCTCCATGAACGGGATTGTCGGAATCAAGCCGACCCTCGGCCTGGTGAGCCGCACCGGAATCATTCCCGTTGCGCACAGTCAGGACACCGCCGGTCCGATGGCGCGAACTGTCCGCGATGCCGCAATTCTCCTGGGCGTCATGGCTGGTCCGGATTCACAAGATCCTACAACGGCGTCAAATGTTGGGAAAGCCTCCCCTGACTACACGGAATTCCTTGACCCGGACGGATTGCGAGGCGCCCGCATCGGCATCGCCCGCCAATATTTCGCGATCGGCCCCGCAGTCGCGGCAGTCATGGAGGAGTGCATTGATCTGATGAAGAAATCAGGCGCCGAGATCGTCGATCCCGCGGATCTGCCCACCTTCGAAACGTGGCGCGAAGCCGAGACGACCGTACTCCTATACGAGTTCAAAGCCGACCTGAACAGATACCTCTCACTGCGTGGCGGCAAGGTGAGGTCCCTCGCCGATTGCCTCGCCTTCAACCGCGCTCATTACGGGCAGGAGATGCCATTCTTTGAACAGGAGCTGATGGAACAGGCACAGGCGAAAGGAACACTCGCCGACGAAGAATATAAGAATGCAATCGCGGAAAACCGGCGCCTGACTCGGGAAGAAGGCATCGATTTGCTTGTGGGTAAGTATAAGCTCGACGCGATCGTTGGACCGACCGCCGGCCCTGCGTTCCTCACCGACCTTGTGCGCGGCGACCGTATCGGAAGTGGCTGTGCGTCCCCGCCTGCCGTCTCTGGATATCCGCATATCACTGTTCCCGCCGGCTTCAAATTTGGCCTTCCACTTGGGATTTCATTTTTTGGAAAACCCTGGAGTGAACCCGTACTCTTCCGCTTGGCGTACGCTTTCGAACAAATGCGCCGGGCACGGCGTCCACCCGCATATCTCGCCACTGTTGATTTCTACACGTAATCCTTGTCATCGAAAAAAAGGCAGTCTGCTCAGGCGGAATGCAAGTGAGTCTTATCTCGCCAATTCTTATCTAATAAAGATGAGTGCAAGCGAGAAACACCGGGTAGTAATTGTCGGCGGCGGTTTCGGCGGCCTGTATGCAGCGAAGGCCTTGAAACGTGCGACAGTAGACATTACTGTCGTCGACCGCCGGAATTTCCACCTGTTTCAGCCCCTGCT
>JAOAPP010000750.1 GCA_025462985.1 Bryobacterales bacterium
TCCCTAGTCCTGGTCACCGGAGCTCCCTGACTGGAGCAAAGACACCGGATGGCTAGACCCGGACCCGGAAAGGGATGCCGCAGCAGAAACTTGTCCGGAATGCCGATCTCGCGCCCGATCTCGCGAACCTCGTCCTTGTAGAAGGATGCAAGCGGCTCCACGATCCGTCCCGACTCGATCAGCGCCTGGATGCCGGCTACGCGATTATGATGCGTCTTGATCAAATCGGCTTTAGCTGTTCCGCCGGATTCAATGGTGTCGGGGTAGATGGTCCCTTGCCCCAGAATCCAGTGGCCATCCAGGAAGTGCTCCGTCGAGAGAATGCGCTCCTGGACCTTCACAAACTGCTCGCCGATGGCCAGCCGTTTCGCTTCCGGTTCGTGCAGCCCGGCCAGCGCCCGCAGGAACTCGTCTTCCGCTCGATCCACCAGAAAATGCTTCGCCCCAAGCTCCTCGAAGATGCTGGCAACGAACTCGGTCTCGTTTTGCCGCATCAGGCCCGTATCGACATAGATACCGTACACCCGCTCGGGACCAAGCGCCCGAAGGCACAGCGTGTAGGCAACGGTTGAATCCACACCGCCGCTCACAAAGAAGAATACGTTCCGATCGGCAACGGCAGCCCGGATCTGCTCTTCGATCAAGGGCACCCGCTGAGAAACATCCCAATCGCGCTCGGCTGCCGCTATGCCAAACACGAAATTCTCGAGGATCTGCCTTCCCTCAAGCGTATGAACCACTTCCGGATGGAACTGCAGGCCAACGATCTTCCGCGCCGGGTCCGACATGGCCGCCACACCCGAAATGCCGCTCGACCCGATAATCCGAAACCCCGGTGGAACCGCAGCGACCGTATCGCGGTGGCTCATCCAGATTTGAGACCCCTCGACCCCACGCCAGATCGCATCCGCGGCCGACGTGGAAAGGGTGGCGTAGCCATACTCCCCGTGATCACCCTTCTGCACCTGTCCGCCCAAGTGATGCGCGATTAATTGGTGGCCGTAACAGATTCCAAGGAGGGGGAGGCCGGCCGATAAAATGGCCGGATCGATGTCCGGGGAATCCGGCTCGTACACACTTGCGGGGCCGCCTGAAATGATGACGCCTTTACGTGTAGCCAGCTCAGAAGCGGGCAGATCGCTCGGCTGCACGTCCGCATAGACGCCAAGTTCCCGAACGCGCCGGGCAATCAGATGTGTGTATTGGCCGCCGGTGTCGAGAACCGTAATTTGCGGAGAGGCCACTCCGCTGGCAGTCGTTGTGCGTGTTGCGAATGTATCGGACTGGGGAACCACTCCCCAGTGTAGCGGGCCTGCTTTACCGGCTCGCCCGCTGCTTCTCAAATTTGAGTTTCGAGCGGCTCAGCAAGTCAGACGCCTGCGGCATCACTTCGATCGCCTTGGCAACCTCAGGATCCTGCTCCACGCCTACCTTCTCGGAGTCTTCGAAGCTGAAAGCGGTGACGTACATCTGCTGCCGCAGTTGTTTACGCGCCCAATCATGATCGCGCGTCCAATCGGCCTCGGAGAAATGCACGCCCTCTTTCATGAGGTAATCATGGAACTGATCCAGAACCGGTTCGCCGGGAACCCAGCCTTCCGGAAGCTTTGCTGCGTTTCCAGCGAAGTAGTGCGCCGAGAAATAGAAGAAGGCGTTCTTACGGAGCACGGCCATCTGGAATTCGTCGGCTTTCGGCGACTCGTATTTGACGTCCGGACTGATTCCGCCGCCCCCATACACGACCCGGCCGAGATCGGTTTGCTTCACGTCCTGCGGGTTCTTGCTTTCACCGCGCTTGCCGTAATAGTAGTCGAGAAACGAAATGTTCGAATAGTTGCGCTGAATAAGACGGCCGCTCGGCGTATAGTAATGCTGCGTGGTTAACGCGAGCCCGGTGTTGTCGCTCAACGGATAAACCGTCTGAACAAGGCCCTTGCCGAAGGTTGTATCGCCCAAAATCAGAGCGCGGTCGTGGTCCTGCAAGGCGCCGGACACGATCTCCGCAGCCGAAGCTGAGTAGCGATTTACCAGAACAACAACGGGGTACCGTTCGCCATACTGACTGCCGCGCGCTACGTATGGCTTCTCGGAGTAGGCCCGGCCCTTGTGCGAGACTACGACCTGTCCGCGATCCAGCCAGTGACCGGCCACCGCGACGCCTTCATTCAGCAACCCGCCCGGGTTTTCCCGTAGATCGAGAATCAATCCCTTGATATTGGCCTCGCCAAGCGATTTCAGATTCTCTTCCACTTCCTTGCCGGTGGTCTCGGTGAAGGACTGAATGCGTAGGAATGCGATTCCGGGCTTCACCCAGAATGCCTCGTCCACGCTGTTTCTCGGGATCTCGTCCCGGATCAGGTTGAAGGTTAAAGGCTTGGTGGAGCCTTCGCGCGTAACAATCACCTGTACTTTCGTACCCTTGGACCCGCGCAGCATGTCAGCAATTTCGGTACTGGTCGCCGTGTCCACCCGCTTGTCGTTGACTTCCACCAGCAGGTCGCCCGGACGGATACCAGCCTTGTAGGCAGGGGAACCGCCAAAGGGATGAATCACCATCGTTTTGCCAGTACGCGGCTGAGGTCCGATGGTCATTCCGACCCCGTAGTACTTCCCGTGCTGCTCTTCACGCAGTCCGGCGAAGTCTTTTGGATCGAAGAAGTTGGAATGCGGATCGAGCGTGCGGAGCATGCCCGGTATAGCACCCTTGTAGATGGCTTTATCGGCCGACAGCTTGTCGGCGTAGTTTTCTTCAACTACGTCGTACACCTTAGTGAACGAGTCGAGCCCTGCCTTCAGATCTTCATCCGAAGGAGCCGCCACAACATGTTGCTGAGCCGCTGAAACGCTTCTTGCGCCGGGGCCGAAAAGACCTCCGATTACCGCGCAAGTGCCTAAAAATAAAGGAACTGCAAGTAAATAACGCCGCTGGGACGACAAACACTACCCTCCGGGTCTGCTTACCAGTATAGACTCACAAACCGGGTAAACATCCCGTCTGGTCTTTAAAATGAATGAAAATGAGTGCGAAATAGCCTAGACGGCCGCCCGAATGCGCCGGGGAAGCGGCGCTTCGCTGCGGACCGTCTTCTTAGGGATCTCGTCCAGCCGCCTCACCTGGTCGCTCACGCACACCAGAAACATCGGTTGCCGGGCATTTTTCAACAGATCAATGATCCGCTCCTGCTGATCTTCCAGGTAGATCGTTTTCCCGTCCGTCAATAGGTGCAACCGCGATTCGGCCGAGAGCACCTCGCCCAGCCGCCGCCCCATCTCCCGCTGCAGAAAGCGCAACACACGCCGGATTTTCTGCAGGGAAAAACCCTTGCGCCGTAGCTCCGCAATCACCGTGATCTCCACCACTTCTTCAGGCAGGTAGATCCGCTTGTGACCCTCGTGGCGAGGTGAAACCACCTTTCGCTCATCCCACCACTGCAACTGGCGCAGGCTTACCTGGGCGATCTTTGCGACATCAGTGCTTGTGTACGTGCGCTGACCCTGCGGTAAATCAGGACGAACCTTCCGTGTTTTGAACATGACGCCCGTTTTTGTTTGGAATCGTACGGCTGCCAAAGATTGTACCCGAGTCACAAAAACAGTCAAGTACGTTTTATGCTCAGCCGCCGCCGACGAACTCCACAACCTCTATCTCTGCGCCGTCAGCCACCACCGTCCGTTCCCAATCGCGTTTCCGGACGATGCTCTTGTCCAGTTCCACCGCGACACGTTCAGAGCTGATTTCCAGTCGGCGAAGTAAGTCCGAGACTGATTGCCCGCCCGGAACCTCCCGTTTTACGCCATTCACGAGAATACTGATCCCCTGCCCCAATTCCACCCTGAAATCCTCACTCTTATTCTCTCGCGATCTCCTGCCATAGCCCCGCAACGCTACCAGCGTCACTATAATGAAGTACAAGGTTGTTACTCTAAAAGCAGCCCCGAATGCCTACCAGTTACGCGGAGACTTACTTCCCCGTTCTTATACAGATTCTGATCGCCATCGCAGTTGCGGGTGGAATGATCGGAGTCTCAGCCGTCCTCGGGCGGCGTGTGAAAGATCGGGTGAAATCCATGCCGTACGAGTCCGGCATGAATCCAGTCGGCAACGCGCGGGAGCGCTTCAGCGTGAAGTTCTATCTGGTGGCGATGGTTTTCATCTTGTTTGATATCGAGGCGATCTTTCTTTATCCCTGGGCTGTCATTTACCGGCAGCTGCGGTTTTTTGCCTTTTCGGAAATGCTGCTGTTTATCATCCTTGTTCTTTGTGGGTTTTTCTACATCTGGAAGAAAGGTGTTCTAGACTGGTCCGCCGAGGACCGGCGCGAGCAGGGCCGGGAGAAACAACGTGCTGCCTGAGTCGGTTGCCGATAATGCAGTCGCAATCGCTCTCAACGAGCGGCTTCCTGGCGCCATCGAAGACGTCCGTATCAATGTGGACGGTCCGGTATTTGTGATTGCTCGCCCACAGATTATTTCTGTTTGCAGACACCTGAAAGACGAGCGCGGCTTCAACCGCCTCAGCGGTATCAGCGGTGTCGATTGGTGGCCCAGAACGCCGCGCTTCGAAGTTGTTTATCTCCTGCACTCGACTGCTCATAAGCAGCGAGTGCGCCTGATCGTCCGAGTGGACGAAAACGAGGCCATTGAGTCCGTCACTTCTGTCTGGCGGGGCGCAAACTGGTATGAACGCGAGGTGTTCGACCTGTTCGGTGTTCCTTTCTCCAACCATCCGAGCCTGGATCGCATCATGATGCCTGTCGATTGGGAAGGGCATCCGCTCCGCAAAGACTATCCCGTCCATGGTTACAGATACTCGTACCAGGAGGAGTAATTTCTTGGCATACGGCAGCATCCTACGGCTGCCAACAAAGGACTGAGTAATGATTCAAGGTGATAGTAGAGTTGCGTCCCTCGATGCCGTAGAGGAACTCAAGCGTCAGGACCCTTCCGGCATTGAACCGCTTACCGTCAGCGGCGCACGCAAAATGATCCTCAACATGGGGCCGCAGCATCCGTCCACGCACGGCGTGCTGCGAGTGCTGCTTGAGTTGGACGGTGAAACCATCCTCAACGCGCGGCCTGAAATCGGATTTCTTCACACCGGGATTGAGAAGCAGTGCGAAGCGCTAAGGTACCAGCAGGTCGTTCCGCTCACCGATCGCGTCGATTACCTCGCAAACTTGAGTAACAATCTCTGTTACGCTCTTGCGGTCGAGCGCCTGCTCGGTCTCGAAATTCCCGAATTTGCGCAGTGGATGCGCGTCATGCTTTGCGAGATCACACGTATCAACAGCCACTTGGTTTGGCTCGGTACCCACGCCCTCGACATAGGCGCCATGTCGGTTTACTTCTACTGCTTCCGTGAGCGCGAAGAGATCCTCAAGCTGTTCGAGATGTTCTCCGGTCAGCGAATGATGACGAGTTACATTCGCCCGGGCGGACTCGCGCTCGAGCCGCCGCGCGGCTGGCACAAGGCCGCTACGGCTCTGCTTGGGCGGCTGGCTCGGGGTGTCGACGAATATTACGCCCTGCTTGCCCATAACCCTATCTGGGTCAATCGCACCAAGAACGTAGGGGGCATGCCGCTTGAAGATATGCTCGATCTCGGTGTCACCGGGCCGCTCCTCCGAGCCGCCGGCCTGGCCATGGACGCTCGTAAAGAGTGCCCCTATTCCAGCTACGAAAAATTCGATTTCGAAGTTCCTACCCGGACTGAAAACGATGTGTATGCGCGCTTTGAAGTGCGCGTCGAAGAAATGCGCCAGAGCATCCGCATCGTCCAGCAGGCTCTTGATGGAATGCCCGCAGGTGGAGCTTGGCGCGCCGAAGCTCCCGGAATTCTTCTGCCCGATCGCGAAAAAATGAAGACCCAGATGGAGTCGCTCATCTACCACTTCAAGATCGTGACCGAAGGCTACCGTGTGCCCGAGGGTTCGGTTTATCAGGTCATCGAATCGCCGCGCGGCGAGCTCGGATACTACGTCGTCAGCGACGGCACCTCCTTCCCGCACCGCATTTTCATGCGTACTCCCAGCTTCGGCAATCTGCAAGCCTTGGGAGAGATGCTTGAAGGCGTCCTGCTTGCCGATTCGATCGCCGCTATGGGAAGTATGGACTTCGTGCTCGGAGATGTGGACCGCTAACTATGACGTTTTCTCCAGCGCTCGAGCAGCGATTTGAAAAACTGCTGAAGAGCTATCCCGCGGGGCGAACCAGATCTGCCGTTGTGCCGATGCTCCTTTACGCACAAGACGAGATCGGCTACGTTTCGCAGGAGCTGATCGAAGAAGTGGCACGCCGCTGCGGTGTCACGCCTCTGCAGGTCGATGAGGTCATCGGGTATTACTCGATGCTCCATCGCAAGCCGCTCGGGAAGTTTCACGTTCAGGTCTGTACCAATATTTGTTGCCAGGTTGTCGGCGGCGAAGACCTCTATGCGCACGCCAGCCATTCGCTTGGCCTCGGCAACAAGCAAACCACGCCCGATGGATTGATCTCGCTTGAAGAAGTAGAGTGCATGGGAGCCTGTTCCTGGGCTCCGGCCATTCAGATTAACTACGACTTCCACCACCGTGTCACACCGGAGCGCTTCGAGCAGCTCATGCAGGCAATGCGCGATGGCTCGTACAACAAAAAGGCTTCGTAAATGATTTTCAACGAACCGAGTCCGCTAGAAACCAAGGTCATCTCGCAGCGCTGGACGCTTCCGAATCCCGAATCCGTCGAAACCTATCTGGCCAATGATGGATATGTCGCAATCAAGAAGGCGTTGGAGATGACGCCTGAGGCCATCATCGACGAGCTGAAAACTTCTTCGCTGCGCGGCCGGGGCGGCGCCGGATTTCCTACCGGCATGAAGTGGAGCTTTGTTCCCCGCAACAGCGGCAAGCCCGCCTACATCATCTGCAATTCGGACGAAAGCGAGCCGGGCACCTGCAAGGACCGTTTGCTGATGGAAAACGATCCGCATCAGCTCATTGAAGGGATGCTGATTGCGGGCTGGACGGTCAAGTCGAACAAAGGCTATGTCTTCATCCGCGGCGAGTATCGCTATCTGATCGACATCGTCGATCGCGCCATCGCGGAGGCCTATGAACGCGGCTATCTCGGCAAGAACATTCTCGGCTCGGGCTGGGATTTCGATCTTTACACGCACACCGGCGCAGGCGCTTATGAGTGCGGCGAAGAGTCGGCGCTGCTTGAATCTCTCGAAGGCAAGCGCGGCATTCCGCGTCTGAAACCGCCGTTTCCGGCCGTCGTGGGAGCATTTCAATCGCCCACTATTCTGAACAACTGCGAGACCTTTTCCGCTGTGCCGGTGATTCTTCGAAACGGCGGCGCGTGGTACGCCTCGCTCGGCACACCGAAGAACGGCGGCACTCGCCTGCTGTGCGTCTCCGGTCACGTCAACAAGCCCGGAGTTTACGAACTGCCGCTCGGCTTTCCGCTCCAGCGCCTGCTTGATGAAGTCTGCGGCGGCATGCGCAACGGCAAGAAGATGAAAGCCCTCATTCCCGGCGGGTCTTCCTCGCCCGTACTCACCGCAGCGGAGTGTGAAGGCCTCCTGCTCGACTACGATTCCATTGCCAAGGCGAAATCCATGGCCGGATCGGGCGGGATTGTTGTGCTCGATGAGGATACCGACATCGTGGCGGTTGCTTTGCGCACTATCAAGTTCTACGCGCATGAGAGCTGCGGGTGGTGTATTCCTTGTCGAGAGGGCACCACCTGGCTCAAGAAGATTCTCACGCGTTTTCACGAAGGCTACGGCAAGGAGAGCGATATCCCGCTCATTGCGGAACTCGCTGACAACATGTTCGGACGGACGTTCTGCGCGCTCGGCGATGCCGCCGCCATGCCAACCACCGGGTTCATCACAAAGTTCCGCGGTGAGTTCGAGGAATACCTCAAGAAGGCGCCGCGCGACATCGCAACCAGCGTCCCCGAGCTGGTAGGCATTCACTAATTTCCTATGGCTGATCCAGTAACATTCACCATCGACGGTCAGCAAGTGCAAGCTGCCCCGGGCACGTTGTTAATCAACGCAGCCAAGGAAGCGGGCATTGCAATTCCCGCATTCTGTTATTACGACGGCTTGTCATTGCAAGCCGCCTGCCGCATGTGTCTTGTGGAAGTGGAAAAAACTCCCAAGCTGCAAGTGGCGTGCACCCTGCCGGTGGCCGCCGGCATGGTGGTTCATACCGACTCTGAAGTTGTACGTAAAGCACGGAAAGGAACTCTCGAGTTCCTTCTCACAAATCACCCACTCGACTGCCCTGTATGCGACAAAGGTGGCGAGTGCGAACTGCAGGACATGGTCTTCCGCTACGGCGCCGGCGAAACGCGCTTCCGTGAAGACAAAATTCACGTTGACGAAAAGCAGTGGTCGCCCATCGTGTTTTACGATGCCCCGCGCTGCATTCTCTGCTATCGCTGTGTTCGCATCTGTGGCGAAGGCCTGGGCGTTGCCGCTTTGGGTATCGGCAATCGCGGCGCAGCAGCCGAGATCGTTCCCAACGGCGGCGATCATCTTGAGTGCGACGAGTGCGGTTCCTGCATCGACATCTGTCCCGTGGGTGCGCTGACCAGCGGCACCTACCGATATAAGACCCGGCCCTGGGAAATGGAGCACGTCGGCACGGTTTGCACCCACTGCTCCAACGGCTGCAAAACCACGCTCGGCGTTCGCAACGGCGAGATCCAGCGCGCAAATAACCGTGATCGGTCCGGCGTCAATGGCGAATTCCTGTGCGTCAAAGGCCGTTACGCGTTCGACTTCAACGAGCATCCCGATCGCCTCACCACGCCGCTCGTCAGAACCAATGGCGAACTGAAGCCGGCCTCCTGGGCCATTGCGCTCGCGACCGTGGCTAGGAAGTTCACGGAACTCCGCGCACGCGGAGGAAAGTTCGGCATCATCGGCTCGAACCATACGACAAACGAAGAGAACTACATGCTGCAGAAGTTTGCGCGCCAGGTTCTTCGCACGTCCAACATCGACCACCATCGCACGGGTGACGTTGCAACGTTACTCGACACTCTCAGCGGCCGGACGAATGCTCTGGCCACTATGTCCGACATCTATGAGTCGAAGGCGGCGCTCGTCATCGACAGCGACTTGGCGCAGGAGCAACCGCTGGTTGCTTTCCAGTTGCGCGCCAACTGGCGTCACCATAAGGCCCACGTCTACGCCGTCACTCCCGGGCCCATTCGCGAAGACAGTTACGCCATCACCGCTCGCGCGGAATTTGGACGCGAATTCGAAGCTCTTGAAAACTTTCGTGCGAAGCTCGCCGCCGAACCCGAACTGGTTATTCTCTTCGG
>JAOAPP010000705.1 GCA_025462985.1 Bryobacterales bacterium
GTTTTGGAGACCGGACACCGGATTTCGGGAACTTTGTTGAAGTTGCTGTCCGCGCTGCTGCCGCGAGTGCCATGAGCGTGGTGCTGTTCGACATTGACGGCACGCTGCTGCGCAATGCGGGGGCGCACCACAAGGACGCACTGGTGGCGGGCATTCGGAAAGTGACGGGCCTTACGACGACTCTCGATGGAATTGCGACTGCCGGAATGTTGGATCGCGATTTGATTCGCAGCATTCTGCGGGCCGCCGGCATCAGTGAACGGCGGATTCGCGATGGGATGCGGAAGGTCGTGGAGGCGTGTCAATCTGCGTACCGGGAATGCGGCGTGCTGGATCTGCGGGACCGCGTGTGTCCAGGCGTCTTCGAATGTTTGCAGGAGTTGCGCGCACGTGGCGCCGTGCTGGGAGTCGTGACTGGACATCTCACGGCGATTGGATGGCTGAAGCTCGAGTTCGCGGGCCTTCGAGAGTACTTTTCGGTCGGCGCTTTTGCCGAGGATGGAGCTACTCGGAGCCGACTCGCGCTCAAAGCGGCACGTCGCGCGCGGCACAGCGGACCCACAGGAAGCAAAGTGAGTCTGATTGGGGACCACGCGAACGATATTCTGGCCGCAAAGGCGAACGCGTTTCAGGCGGTTGGGGTAGCTACGGGCGTGATGCCTTTCGAAGAACTCAAAGCGCACACTCCTGACATACTGGTCCGCGACCTTACTGAACTTGATATAGGCAGGCTTTTTTGAATCAAACTACATCCTCCACTAGTGAAGTTGTCGATCGCAGTACCGGCTTTATCCGTGAGCTTGGCTTGTTCGATTCGGCCATGATTGTCATCGGCTCGATGATCGGGTCGGGCATCTTCATCGTCACAGCAGATATGGCACGCAATCTCGGCAGCGCCGGCTGGATACTGGTGGCTTGGCTCTTTACCGCTGCAGTAACGATCGCGGCTGCAATTTCTTACGGGGAGCTTGCTGCGATGATGCCGAAAGCCGGCGGCATGTACGTCTACCTGCGCGAGGCCTTCTCTCCGATTGTGGGTTTCCTGTACGGTTGGACATTGTTCGCCGTCATTCAGACGGGTACGATCGCGGCAGTAGCGGTTGGGTTCGGAAGGTTCACAGGCGTGCTCTGGCCTGCTATTGCGGAAGACCACTACATTATTCCGCCGATACATCTCACCACGGGTTATGCAGTCTCACTTTCCACTGCTCAACTCGCGGCGGTCCTTGTCATTGCGCTGCTTACCTGGACCAATTCGCGAGGGGTGCGTTATGGCAAGATTATTCAGAATTTGTTCACGTCGGCCAAGATCGCGGCGTTGGCTGCATTGATCCTGTGCGGATTTGCGTTTTGGAATCACGACGCGGTGACGGCTAACTTCGGCGAGCTCTGGACTCCCCACAATGTGACCCCGATCACGGCTTCCTTGAGTGCCCTCAGCGGCTTCGGTCTCCTGGTAGCACTATGCGTTTCGCAATCGGGATCGCTGTTTGCGGCAGATGCCTGGCATGACATTACGTTTGCAGCCGGAGAGGTCAAAGATCCGGGGCGAACGATGCCGCGCGCTCTGGTGCTCGGTACGATTTGTGTTTGCGCTTTGTTCGTGCTAGCGAACGTCGCGTATCTGCTGGTGCTGCCATTGGGCGCCATTCAACATGCGCCCGCCGATCGTGTGGCCACAGCGATGCTGCAGGCTATCTTTCCCGGCTGGGGAACAGTGCTGATGGCGGCGGCGATCATGGTGTCCACCTTCGGGTGCATGAACGGCCTGATCCTGGCCGGCCCGCGAGTTTATTTCTCAATGGCGGGCGACGGCCTGTTCCCAAAACCTGCCGGAAAGCTTAATCGGGCCCATGTGCCGGGATGGTCACTGGCGGCACAAGGGATCTGGTCGGCGATTCTGGTGCTCCCCAGGACGTACAACGTCCGGACGCACACGTACGGAAGCCTTTACAGCAACCTGCTGGACTACGTAATCTCGGCGGCGCTAATCTTCTACATACTCACGATTGCGGGGGTGATCCGGCTTCGAATCAAAATGCCCGAAGCGGAGCGCCCATACCGGGCCATCGGTTATCCACTGATGCCGCTTGTCTACATCCTGGGTGCCAGTGTAGTGCTGCTGTCCTTGTTTGTTTACCGTCCGGCTACTACGTGGCCGGGACTCCTCATCGTGCTGTGTGGAGTCCCGGTTTACTATTTCACTCAGCGAAGCGTGAACTCTTAGGCGGAAACGGTATCCTTGTTTTCGCTAGTCTGTTTCTGAACGAAGGACTCGATCTCCGAAACTTCTTCCGCGGTGAGGCGAAAGGTTAGCGCGCCAATTACGCCTGGGACCTGGTCGGGCGTCCGCATGCCCGTGATGGCCGCAGTGACTGCGGGATTGTGCAGCGTCCACGCGAGTGCAACTTCGCCGGGCGTGCGTCCGCGGCGCGCGCCGATCTTTCGAAGTAATTCCACAAGTTCCAGATTGGCACTTAGCTTTGGCTCTTTGAAATTGGGGCTCCGGCTCCGCCAGTCGTTCTCCGGAAGATTCAGGGCGCGCTCGCGGGTCATCTTTCCAGTCAGCATCCCGGCGCCCATTGGAGAGTACACGATGACACCGATGTTGTTGGCCTTTGCGAACGGAAGGAGTTCTTTCTCGACGTCCCGGGCCAGCAACGAATAGGGCGGCTGGAGCGAGGTGATCGGCGCGATTCTTTGAGCCCGTTTCATCTGCTCGACATTGAAATTGGAGACACCGATATGGCGGACCTTGCCCTGGTCCTTTAGCCGGGCCATTTCCGTCCAGCCTTCTTCGATATCTTCGTCCGGCTGAGGCCAGTGAATCTGGTACAGATCGATGACGTCAACCTTCAGGCGGCGGAGGCTGTCTTCGCACTCCTGCCGAATCGAGTCTGCCTTTAACGATGGGAATATTTGCGAGTCCGAACCCCAGCGGCGCTCGCATTTCGTGAAGACATAGGGCTTCTTGGAAACACCCTGGAGAGCTTCGGCGACGATCTCTTCGGAGTGTCCGAGACCATAGATCGCTGCCGTATCGATCCAGTTGATTCCGGCATCGAGCGCCGCGCGGATGGAGGCGACGGAATCGCTGTCGCCCTGATCGCCCCAGGAAAACTGCCATCCGGCGCCGCCGATGGCCCAAGCGCCAAGACCAATAGGTGTGATGTTCAGATGGCTATTGCCAAGTTTTCTCAATTCAGTCATCAGTGATTGGATGCGCTCAGCGGGAAGTTCTATTCGTCCAGGTTGTAAGGTTTATCGCGGCGTGCCGTTTACGCGTTTGGTACCGCTGGTTCTGGCCCACCTTAGACCCTTTGAAGCAATACGATCGCGGCGATTTCGCCCATAAGCTCGGATCACGTATGAAACTTGCTCTCACGTTCTTCATCGGTTTCGGGGTTCTTTCCGCTTCGCCCGTCGCGACTACTAATGTGAAGTTACTCGGTCCCACGACACTCTCGGTCAACGGCAAAAGCGAGACGGTGATGAGTATCGATTTTGACGATTGGACTGACGTCGGATCCTCCTGGAAGGCGCATCTTAGCGACGTAGGCGGCAATATCTCCAACACCTACAATCCTCGGGACGGAAAAGTCTACAAAGAAGAAGCGTATCTTTATACGCAGATCATTGATCCGAACATCTCATCCCAGACGGCGAGCGAGTTGCAGCTGGCTGCCTGGTATCTCACCAGCAACGATGGCTGGTCACTCAAAACGTTTCTAGACTACGGCGACGGTTCGAGCCCGTTTGCCAAACAGACTTACAACGACGTCGCGGCCGATCTGAGGAATGCAGCGGGCGCTATCAAGACCATGGACTTCACAGGGTTCAAGATCGTGTCGGATGCGAACCGCTCAGGGTACCGCAACGAGGAGTATATCTTCGCTGACCCGGTCGCCACCCCGGAACCCGCGACGAATGCGCTACTCGGAATGTCTCTGGCGCTGGCCGGCTTCGGCCGATTCCTGTTCCGCAGAAAGAAGGGCTGCAAGGCTTAACGCCGAGGTTCTGGAGCGAGGGGCACGACTGTAGGCAGAGCGTGCCCGCTTGATCTGATCATGAATCGAAAATGGTCGCTGCCACAGAAAGGGACAGCGGCCTTCCGGTAGAAGCTCAAGCCATAGATCCAATCCCGGTTGGTTCCGCCGTCGCAAAGCTCGCTTGAGTACGGTTCAATACTTTTCCACAAGGAGCGGGCAGATACCTGCTGCTCGAGAACAGGAAAGCAGACGGCCTTTACATACAGCCCGCTTGCGACTATGCAGAGCACGAGCAGAGGCATGAGCCAGGCACGACGTGCGAGGAGGAGGGCAAGAACGGGGGCGACTGAGTAGAAGGCACCGGTCTTGTCGATTCGCAAAGCGGAAACTGCAAAACGACCAGAGACTAACGAAAGCGGCAAAACGGCTGCGACCAGGGGAATGCAGGCGATCAGCAGAGCGCAGACCAAGAGCCACCACTTGTTCAACTGACCGAGCGGGCGGCCTTCGATGGAGGCGGCGAACAGCGCAAACAGACTTGGCAGCAGAGGCAGGATATAACCGGGCAGCTTGTTCAAAGATGCGCTAAATAGGATGAAGCCAAAGAGAGAAATCGCAGCCAGAAACTGGAGCCGGCGATCCCGACGAAAAGGCTGGCGCGGGAACAATAGCAACAGCGGAGTCCAAGGGAACATGCCGCCGAGCAGCACCGGAAGATAGTAGTACCAGGGCTGAACGTGCTGCAAGGAGGTGGAATAGAGCCGTTCGAAGTGATGACGAATGAAGAATTCGTCGATGAAGGCCCTTCCGTTTTGAAGGTAAACGGCAATATACCACGGAAGCGCGACCGCCAGGCAGGTCACGGCAGCAATCCACCACGAACGCCAATAAGCGCGCAAGAACCAGGCGAACGGTACTGCAAGGGCGAGCGGCACCAAGCCCTTGGCAAGCGATCCCAGGCCAAGAAAGATGCCGATCAGCGCCATTCGGAAGTCCAATCGGGCGGGCTCGGCGTCAGGCTTCAAGAGCGGGAGCACAATGAGGACCGCGGCGGAGAAGAATACGGCTACGGGAATGTCCGTAAGGCAAAGCTCGCTGTACGCTAGCCATCCAGCCGAGGTGGCTAACATCGCTGTGGCAAAAGCAGCCTGTGGGCGACCGAACTGGCGGTCGAGCAGTACGAAATAAAGGCCTAAGAAGATGAGGCTGAGCAGCGCGACCGGGAGACGTCCGGCAAGATCGCGATCCGCTCCCAATGCGGTCGCCAATGCGGTCATCCAGTACAGCGCGGGTGGTTTTTCGAACCAGGGAGAGCCCCACAGCCGCGGCGTGATCAGGTCGCCCGTGTGCGCCATGGTTTGTCCGATTGCGGAATATCTCGGTTCGTCGGGACCCAAGACGCCGACTGCCGTCAAATGGTAGAGATACAGGACAACGAGCGCAAACGCGACTGTGGCGAAGGGAAGAAACCGGCGGAGGAACGGCAAACACTATCCTAGTAGATTGAGCTCCACATGCTAAGAATTCGAAGTGCGGGTATAGCCCTGCTGACACTCTCCGCTGCCGGCTTCGTGGCTGCGGAGGAGAGACCGCCGGTGAAGATTGACAAGCCTCGCCTCGAGGCGTATGTCCGTTATGCCGAGGGATACACGCCCGAAGTAAAAATTCGGGCTGACGACCCGGTTCCGAGTCCCTATCCCGGCATTCTGCGCGTCCCGGTGCACGTTAGCCTTGGGGAGCACAGGCTGGATCGGATCTACTATGCCCTGCCGGATGGGCAGCGATTTCTAAGCGGGAGTGTCTGGGATCTCGGGACGAGCCCGTTCCTCGATACGTTGGAACGGCTTCCCAAGGACGGCCCGGCTGTCGGACCTCCAACGGCCAAGGTGACGGTCGTGGTCTTCAGCGATTTCCAGTGTCCGTATTGCCGGCAGTTGGCGACAATCCTCCGGACGAACATCCCAAAAAAATACCCAAACGATGTGCGGGTGGTCTTCGCTGACTTTCCGCTGGACACGATTCACAAGTGGGCGCGCCCGGCTGCCGAGGCGGCACATTGCATGACGGACGGCAACGCGGAGGCGTTTTGGGCGTTCCACGACTGGATCTTCGAGCACCAAGGCGAGATCAGCGAAACTAATTTGCGCGAAAAGATGATCGCGTATGCCCAGTCGAAGGGCATGGACACCGGGAAGGTTGGCGCCTGCATGCAGAGCCGGGCAACAGCCAGCGAGGTAGAACAGTCACAAAAGACCGGGGAACGGTTGCAGGTTCAGGAGACCCCGACGATGTTCATAAACGGACGGCTGCTGAATGGAGCCCGCCCTTGGGAAACCCTGGATTCGGTGATTAAACTGGAACTGTTGCGGCCGAGCGACATTGCTTTGCCGGAGGACGGCGGGGCGCACGGGACAGACAAGCCCGCCACGCTGTTGAAATAGTCTTTGGTTTTCCTGCGCTGCAAGGATCAAGGCCTATAGGGGATGGCGCTTCCGGCCGATACGTAGCATTGAGTGGACTTAGATCCACATCTTACGACCAGGTAACCAACTTGTTGAAAACGACGGAAAGCCCCATGGAACACCCCCGCGCTGAAGCCTTCCGGCTGCCGCCTCTCATCCTTCACCCATTTTCCACGGCGGAGGATAACTCAGTTTTGATCGAGAGCTCGCGGGCGAATCTGGCGATCCAGGGCTTCCTGCCGACCGAAGATGCAGCCATCGAAGATCTCGACAGGCAGCTCATCAAGGGCCGGTATGCGGAACTGCGAATGCTCTTCTACATTGGGAAGGACCTGGCCAGATGGACCGAGCAGTGCACCGAGACAGTGACTCTCTCGACACTGTTCGAACAGCGTCGGATGCGGCCGGAGACATTCGCCGTTCTCCTGGTACAGAGCATTCCAATGCACGTCAGGGCAAAACTGGAAAGCTGGGGCGTACTGGACTTTTCCGCTCTCTTCCGCCGGGCAATCGGCCTGCATTCGGTGTTCAACGACCTGCCAAGTGTATCGTCCTTGTCCCTGGACTTTCTGCGCCGCTACCACCGGCATCTTGATCACTGGTACGACTACAAACTTCGGGAGTCGACGTTTGATCGTCCAGAGCCGGGCGAATTTATCTTCGATCTGTATGCATCCGGTGAATACACGATGATGCTCGAACAAAGCTGGGAAGAAGGCTAAGGCAGTCTCGACTACCAGGCGTACGCGGCCAGCACTTTAGGGTGGCTGACGGCCTCTTTCACGACGGGCACCTCGATGACGATCTGTACGTTCTTTCGTTTCCAGTCCTTTGGAAGTAAAGGGACGGCCTGATTGAAGTAGTCGATCCTGGTCAGAAATTCCCCCGCTGCACTCGTTCCGAACTGTGTGATACCAGCGACTGTAACCGTCATACGATCCGTACCTGGATCGAGGATGCGACTGACGATGGCATAGTCGGCAGAAATGTGCCAGGCCGGCCAAGAGTTAATGAGTTTCCAGTCGGAGCGTTCGGGATGCTGGCGGTCCTCGACCAGAGCGATGAAGCGGGACGGATCGTCGGTTCGCTTGACAAACCGGAATCGGAGTGTGTCGAGGAGGCGCAAGGTCCATTCATTATTGAAGGCCCCGACGAGGATCGCGGCGTGATCGCGAAGATCGGAAAAGGTGGTGGAGGGACTGCCACGAACGATATAGGCCGAGCCGCTTTTTTCCAGAAATGCAGCCAAGCGGCCAAAACAGAGCGCATCGCCAAGGGCGACATAGCGATTGGGAACCGCCACCAGGCTCCTGCCGGGATCGGTGACGCGGGCAAGGGCGGTCACGCTTGTCGTCTGCCGCATCTCCATCTCCGTCTTCTCGGAAGCAAACACGTAAGCCGGCGTTTGTCCAAGACAGAGGAGCACACTATCGGCGCTGCGGGTTACTGGTTGCCAGAAGTCGTCCAGGTTGGACCTGGGATGCGAAAAAGGTAGAGCCAAAGCGAAGCAGGCGAGTATGGCCACGGCGAGGCTCGCGCGCAGAATCGCCGGTTTACTTGATTTGCGAACCTGCTCCGGAGGCGGTGCTGGAGGGCGAGTCGGAATGTGGAACTCGGGTATGTACGAGCCAGGGAGAAGCGCCGTCCGGATCTCACCTTCGTGATCCGGCTCCTGGTAATACTGGGCCAATTTCTTCCGGATCTCCCCGGCGGTGGTTCGGACTACCGGATCCTGGCTGGTGTCGTAATCCGGATTCCGGCCAAATACCGCGATGCCAAGCGTCCGTTCTTTTACCGGTTCCGTCTGCTCCTTCAGAGCACACTCGGTCACGTACTGAAGAAGCAATTGGCAGCGGCGGCTCGCCTTGAACTGCGAACTCGTGAGGATTCGGTCGATCTGTTTCCGAATGTCGTCCGACTCCGACTCCGAGAAGCGCCTGTCTCCGGACTCAGAAGCTACGCGGCTGATGCTCACTCGTTGTCCATTCTGAGCCAAAATGTAATTCCAACGTATTATACGCCCGGTTCGGCTCTCTGT
>JAOAPP010000753.1 GCA_025462985.1 Bryobacterales bacterium
CGCGTATCTCAACCGTCCCGCTTGCCAATGAACGCATTGGTGACTTTAGTCCGGCCGCTGCGGCCGCCAACGGAGTCACTTATCCGAAGGTGGTGGACCCTATCACGGGCTTACAATTCGCAAACAACACCATTCCGACGAATCGTCTGGATCCCTATGGCCTGAAGCTGCTGAGCCTGTTTCCGGTCGCGAATCAGCCGGGACAGGTCAATAACTATGCTCGTACCGGTTCGCTGATCGATGACAACGACAGCTACGACGGTCGAGTCGACTGGAACGCCAACGATAATAACCTCGTATTTGTGCGCTATACCGGCTCAAACCGAACACGTGATATTCCTGGCTATTTCGGCGGCATCGCAGACGGCACCAGCACCTCTGCCTGGGGCAACTCCACGCTGAAGTCTTATAGCGCAGTGGTGGGCTGGACGCGAATCTTCGGCCCGACATTGACCAACGATTTCCGCGTCGGCTTTGTCCGGAACTTTGCCTACGATCAGCAGCAGCCGTTCGGCCAGAATGCAGCCTCGGCGTATGTTCCAGGAGTGCCGGACAATGCTGCCGTCGCAGGCGGCGTTTCACAGACGACCTTCACCAACTTCACCTTCATCGGTTCGCCGGACTATCTGCCTAAACAGCAGGTACCGCAGCAGTTCCAATACACGGACACCCTCTCGTGGAACCGTGGCTCTCATTCGCTTAAATTCGGAGTTGACGTCCGCGCTCCTATGCGGAACATCTATCAGGATGAAGCGTCCACCCGCGGAACGCTTACCTTCAGCGGCACCTTCTCCGGCCAGTCATATGCCGATGGACTTCTTGGCTACGTCTACCAGGGCACGCTGAATAACGTGTTGTTTGTCGATCAGCGGCTCTGGATGGCCTCCGGATTCGTGCAGGACGATTGGAAGGTCACTCCGAAACTGACGCTCAACCTCGGAGTGCGCTATGACTTCGCCACACCGGCTTACTCAGGCAACAACAAGCAGGCGAACTTCGACGCCAGCGGAAGCGGCTCTCTGGTCTATGCAACGGGCGGTTCGCTGGGCGATCGTTCGCTGATGCAGGTCAACAAGACGAACATCGCTCCCCGCTTCGGCCTCGCCTACGCGGCCAATGACAAAACCGTCATCCGCGGCGGCTACGGTATCTACAACCTGCTCTTCCAGCGCGCAGGCAGCGAGAATCAGCTTGCGCTGAATCCCCCCTATCTGCGGCAGACAACGCTGCTTTCAAAAGGCAACCAGCCGGCGTTTCTGCTCCAGAACGGATTCCCGACTGGCCTGCTGGATCCTTCCAATGTCAATCTGGCGCTTGCACACATTCGCGCTCAGGATCCGAACTCGCCTACGCCGTACGTTCAGCAATGGAGCATCGGCATTCAGCGTCAGCTACCTGGCCAACTGGTCTTCACAACCGACTACGTGGGCACCAAGTCAACTCACCTTGACCTGATTCATGACCTGAATCAGTATGTGAACGGGGCTTTCCCGTACCCCAACTTCGGCTACCTTGAATATCAGCAGTCGCTGGGCAATGGCAGTTATAACGGGTTGGAAACCTCGTTGCAGCGGCGCTTCGCCAATGGACTCTCCCTGGAAGCTGCCTACACGTACTCCAAGAGCATTCAGACCACTTACGAGCAAACGTTCACTCGTGCTCTCAGCAGCTTTGACGTGCCTCATCGCTTCGTGTTCAGCTACGTCTTTGAGCTGCCGTTCGGGAAAGGCAAGCCATTCCTCTCAACCGGTATTGGCTCTGCTGTGCTGGGCGGATGGCGCTCTTCGGGAGTCTATACCTATTCGACCGGGTTGCCGTATTCGGTTACGTCCGGATCGAACTACTCGAATGCGATTGATGCGTATGGCGCGGCAACCGCTGTTCCTAACGTGATTGGCACTCCGACTACTGTGGGCAACGTAAGCTGCTGGTTCTACGTTTCGGCTAACAAAGCATGCCAGGGTCTGGCTCCGAATGCCACGAACGCGTTCGCATTGCAGCCTATGGGAGCCTACGGAAATGCCGGCGTGAATATCCTTCGCGGCCCGCACGCCACGGTGTTTGATTTCTCGCTGATGCGCGACTTCAACATCCGTGAGAAAGCGAGCCTGCAGTTCCGTTGGGAAGTCTTCAACCTGACGAATACACCGATGTTCTCGCTGCCCAACTCGAACCTGAGTTCCGGCAGTGTGGGAACAATCACATCGCTCGCGGGCGACCCGCGCGTAATGCAAGCTGCCCTCCGTCTTTCCTTCTAGAGCAAACAACAGACTGGCGCTTCCTCCTGACATGGGAAGAAGCGCCAGCATTCAAATACGCGACTTACTGAAGTTGCGAAGCCGGAACCTCCACCGTTGCACAGAGCTTAATCGTGTCTGTCTGCACCTTTTCCCACTCCTGAAGAGCCAAGCCGTGTGACTCAAAGAAGGCTCGCACCTTCGTTGAGTTCCATCCAAAGAACTCCTCCAGAATCGGCACAAGAACGCTGCTTGCATCGTCACTCAATATCGTCCGTCTGGCGATTGGACTGAGGTATTCGTTCTGAGATACCGCGATGGTAAGTCCGTCGAGACGATTCACATGCAGCATCACGTGGACGTCGGAACTACCATCGCCTACATAGACAACCCGGTCATGGGGAATCCGCATGTCCGCCCTTAACTGATCGACCACCGCTACCTTTCCGTAACCAGCCGGAAGGCGAACAATGGATTCGATCTCTCCGGTACTGGGCGCGTACCGAAAACGTGTCCCGTGAATGTGGCTAGCCGGAACGATCCCTTCAAGGGCCGACTGAATAACCTCTTCCGGAGCCGCCGAAACGACGTGAAAGGCGAACTCACTGCCTTCCAGATTTTGGAGCAACTCCGATAGCAGCGGGATGTTTTCTTTCAGCCGGATTTGCTTGCCGACCTCCCAGAGATGTTCCTTGCGAACTTTGCGAAACTCCGGATCGTGCTGCAACAAATAGGACAACTCTCCTCCTTGTTGAACCAGGTGGATATCAGAGAGGCCGGACACTCGCTCGTCGAAATTGTAAATGCCTAAGAGCTGGCTGAGAACACGGCCCGAATCGTTGAAGCTTAGAGTCTGATCGAAATCACTGACGAATAGGTATTGTTTTGCTGAAAAATTCATGACACTCCTGCAGGGAAAAATCTAGAGATGTGTGCTGGGAACTGCGAAGGAGAGGGGATCGACGTGCTTCGCAGAAAACGAGAGAGGAGGCGTGGTCGACACCCACCTCCTTACTAGGTTAGATCAGAAATTCGTGCGACGCGTTCCGGAGATGGGCGAAAACCTGTTATATCTGGTCTCGGTTGCCGTCCACGGCCCGGGCCAGTGTCGCGGCTGTCAGGCTGAGCGCTACTACCAAGAACAGAGCCCCTCGCAAAGTCCACCATTGCGAAACGAACCCGATAACGGGCGGCCCGAACAGGAAGCCAATGTAGCCGCAGCCGCTTACCAAGGCTACTCCCGCCCCTCTTTTCAGTCCTGCGACCCGCCCTCCAGCGGCGAAAACAAGGGGCACGATGACGGAAAACCCGGCGCCGGTTAGCGCGAGCCCCGGAAAAGCCCAATGTGGCGACGGGGACAGCAGCGCCATCGTCAGACCGGATGCCGCGACCACAGCCCCGGTACGAAGCGTCAGAACCGGCCCAAGGCGGTTGGTAACGGCGTCGCCCAAAAGGCGGAAGAGCGCCATTCCCGCGGAAAACACGGCGTAGCCGGCTGCGGCCAGACCGGGCCCTGCGAACAGCGATTGCTTAAGATAAACAGCGGTCCAGTCGGCCATGGCACCCTCCGACAGGAACATGCAGAACCCGATGACTACGAGGGCGATCACGCCGCTCGGGATTTTGTTCAACCGAATCTTCTCGCCGGATCGCTTCAGGGCAGGCTCGTTTGCCTCAAGCAGCAGCGAACCACTAAGAGCAGCCGCCAGGAGCAGGGCGGCGGCGACCAAGGCCATGTGAATTCTAGGAAGGACTTCGTGTTCTGCAGCCAAAGCTCCCAGCATCGCTCCAGCCATGCCGCCGAGGCTGAACATTGCATGAAACCGGGACATTGTTGGCGTTCGGAGCGCGTCTTCAACCGCGACGGCCTGCGAGTTTATGGAGACGTCGTTCGCCCCGGCCGCCGCGCCGTACAGAACGAGCAGCAGAAACAGCGAGGGAGCGCCCGTAGCGAATGTTGGCCCGACAAGCGCGAGACAAAAAGCCACCGTGCTCCAGGTCGTGACACGCTTACTTCCGAAACGAGTCACCAGCCAGCCGGCAACCGGAATCGCGACGGCGGAGCCCACAGCCGTTCCAAGCAGACAGACGCCCAGAACTGCATTGTTGAGACCCAGGGAAGTCTGTATCCCTGGAATACGAGAGATCCATGCGGAGGCGACAAGGCCATGAATCAGGAAGCGAATCACTACCGCCCACCAGGCGGCCCTGAGCTTGCTTCTTCCAACTGCATGGGCGGGAACATAGCCCGTCAACTCAAGCGTCAAACTTTCCTCTTGCATTGGCATTAAACCTCAGTATAACAGCTTGTCAACATTATATTCTGGCTGTAATGTCATGTTTGTTTTCGCCAGTCAGCTTTCGTCACCACGTGATACAGTCCGGTCGTGAGAGACGTACAGGTCGTTGAAGAGGAACTAGCCGAGATCGCCGGAATTCAAGACGATCTGACCAAGTTCGAGCGGATCGTTGCCTGGTCCGCCGTGCATCCGGACGAGGTGGTTTTTGCTATTCGATTTCTGGGCGGCCGGTCACGCGGACTCGAGCGCTGGATAGAGCAGCACACACCTCCTGAGACCACCTGAGCGCCCGTGGTTTGGAGCCCGATAAGATGAATGGTTATGGCCCGCTTTCCTGGCGTAGATTACCTGCAAGTTGACTCTTTGTTGAGCGAACAGGAACTGCTGGTCCGGCAGACTGCACGCCAATTCGTAGACGAGCGGGTGCTGCCCGTCATTCGCGATTCATACAACACCGGCACTTTTCCGCTTAAGTTGATTCCGGAGATGGGCGAACTCGGATTCTTCGGCGCCAATCTCGGAGGTTATGGCTGTGCCGGATTGAACAACCTGGAATACGGACTCATCATGCAGGAGCTTGAGCGGGGCGATTCTGGACTGCGCAGCTTCGTCAGCGTGCAAGGCGCGCTAGTGATGTACCCGATCTACACCTACGGTTCGGAAGAACAAAAGCAGAAGTGGCTGCCGCGCCTGCAATCTGGCGACGCGGTCGGCTGCTTTGGCCTCACTGAGCCGGATTTCGGATCCAATCCTTCCGCTATGCGCACCACGGCCGAGAAACGCGGAAACGAGTGGATTCTTAGCGGAGAGAAGACGTGGATCACCAGCGGCTCCATCGCCGACATCGCGGTGGTGTGGGCGCGCACTCCTGACGGCATCCGCGGATTCCTCGTGGAGCGCGGTACGCCCGGCTTTTCGACGAGCGATATACATGGGAAGCTTTCGATGCGAGCCTCGGTCACGTCCAGTCTTCATTTCTCTAACTGCGTGGTTCCCGCCGAGAACCAGCTTCCGTGCGGAAAGGGGCTTAAGTCGGCATTGGGCTGCCTGTCTCAAGCGCGGTTTGGAATTGGATGGGGCGTGCTCGGCGCGGCAATGGATTGCTATGAAACTGCACGCCAGTATGTGGTTACTCGCAAACAGTTCGACGATCGCCCGCTTGCCAGCCACCAGCTTGTTCAGGAAAAACTTGCGTGGATGATCACGGAGATCAGTAAAGCCCAGTTGCTGGCCTTCCACGTTGCCAAGCTGAAGGATGCCGGCAAAGCGGAACCTGCGCATATATCAATGCTGAAGCGGAACAACGTGAATATCGCGCTGGAGTGCGCCCGTCTCAGCCGTGATCTTCTGGGCGCCAACGGCATCATGGACGAGTACCCGATCATGCGTCACATGTGCAATCTGGAAACCGTTAAGACCTACGAAGGAACCGAACACATCCACACGCTGGTGATCGGCGAGCGCGTCACCGGCATACCGGCTTATCGTTGAAAATCTTCTAGGCGAGTCGCTGTTGCACCTGGTCGTGAAGCACAGCGACGGCCGGATCGCGCTGTACCGCCGTGTTATAACGCTTCCAGAAATCACCTTCGTTCCGCGATGGGGTAAGTAGCGCTCGCGTGTCGCCCATCAGCTGAACAAAGTCATGATCCGTGGCGGGCGGCTTCTTCGCGGCTAAGGTCTCATCGATTTGCACGATCAGCGTCGTCACCGGCTGCAGCCAGGAGAACCATGGATCGCCGATCAGCAGTTGAAGAAATGCGCTCGGAGAGGCCACCGGTCCATGTATAAGTTCATAGGCCGTCCGTTCGGAATCAAGCAGAGCTTTGTGAAGAGTTAGAACTATCTCTCGTAACTCTTTCAGTTGTTGTCGCGCTTCACTAGGAGCAGGTTGAGGTAACTCCATTAAGCTTCAGATTAGCGCGCCGTAGAAATGCGGCCAAACGATTCCTATGCTGTGACGGAACACTCGCTGTCTGCTACTGTGAGGGCGTGAACCTGCCTCGATGCGCCGGAATTCTTCTTCATCCCACCTCATTGCCGTCTCGCTATGGTGTAGGTGACTTCGGTCCGGAGGCTCATCACTTTGCGGATCAGATGTCCGAAGCTGGACAGACTTTATGGCAAGTATTACCGCTTGGTCCTATCGGCACCGGTAACTCTCCCTATCAAAGCTTCTCGGCGTTTGCCGGCGACCCACTTTTCATCAGTTTGGAATTCCTGGTGCGTGATGGCCTCCTGGATGGTCGGGATCTGGTGGAAGCTCCGCAGTTTCCGGCGTGCTGTGCGGATTACGAGGCGGTCCGCGAGTGGAAGCTGCCGCTCCTGAAGAAGGCATTCCGCAATTTCAGCGCAACGGCTAGATGCGGTGATGGGCGCCTGTTCGATCAGTTCTGCGCAGACCACACCCTGTGGCTTGAAGACTATGCACTCTTCCTTGCGCTTCGAAATAAGTTCGGACAGGACCGAAGCTGGACCGACTGGGAAAAGGATGTAGTGCGTCGAAGCCCTGCGGCCCTGGCTCGCCACCGCGAACAATTGCATAACGAGGTCGAGTGCCAGAAATTCTGGCAGTTCCTCTTTTACAGCCAGTGGGATGCGCTGCGTCAACACTGTTCGAAGCGCGGCATACGCATTATGGGCGACATTCCAATCTACGTTTCACAGGACAGCGCTGATGTCTGGTCCCATCCAAAACAGTTTCTGCTGGATGCAGACGGCCATCCCACCGCAGTATCCGGCGTGCCTCCGGATTACTTCAGCGAGACGGGGCAGCTATGGGGTAACCCGATTTACAACTGGGAAGAAATGGCGCGCTCTGGTTTTGAATGGTGGATTAATCGTTTTCGCGGCACATTTCGCTTATATGACGCGCTTCGAGTAGATCACTTTCGCGGATTCGAAGCGTTCTGGGAAGTGCCCGCCAAAGAGAAAACGGCCGTTAAAGGCAAATGGGTAAAGGCCCCAGGAGAAAAGCTGTTCCGCGAGGTGACGGCGAAATTGGGCCAGCTTGAAATTATCGCCGAGAACCTGGGCGTTATCACGCCGGAAGTGGAAGCGCTGCGGGAAAAGTTTAACTTTCCCGGCATGGCCATCCTTCAGTTCGCCTTCGGCATTGAGGGCAACGCAGCTAGCTATCGCCCTCATAATCTGATCAGAGATGTCGTCGCTTACACGGGCACGCATGACAACGACACGACTCTTGGGTGGTGGAATAGTTCCGGCGGCGATAGCACGCGCACGGACGAGGACATCAAGAGGGAAAAGGAATTCACGTTGAAGTATCTCGGGCCCGGACCCGAGCCGATCAACTGGAAGATGATTCGGGCGGTACAGGGCTCGGTTGCGCGGGTGGTGGTGATCCCGATGCAAGATGTACTCGGATTGGGAAACGATGCTCGGATGAATAAGCCTGGCGTGGGGTCCGGCAATTGGGCGTGGCGTATGCTGCCGGGCGCGTTTACAACGGAGATGCAGGAGCGATTGCGCGAATTTGCAACGCTCTACGACCGCCTTCCTGCCGAGGAGGAAGCGAGCAGCCAGTAACTGGAGATGGAGCCCTCCTCAACTCTAGTCCGCAATTTCGATATTAAGCGCATTGAGCATGGTTGCTCCGAGCGCCGGATCGATACGGTCGCTGCTGAAGAGCCGCTTCAGGTTAGGCTTCAGTACTGGTTCAAGGATGCGCCAACCGTCACGGCTCTGGCCTTGACGATGCGCACGCCCGGCCACGATCGCGAGTTTGCAGCGGGCTATCTTCTCACCGAAGGCATCATCGAAAGGCGGGAAGATATCCACGAGCTTCGGTCTATTGGAACCGAACCCTCCAATGAGATCGTAGTCGAATTGGCGCCGACAGTGGATGTCGATAGCTGGATGCTCAGTCGCAATGGTCCACTGAATGCCAGCTGCGGCATCTGCGGCAAACGAAGTATCGAGGCGCTCTCGGCGTACGCTCGCCCGCTTCGAACGGACGGC
>JAOAPP010000786.1 GCA_025462985.1 Bryobacterales bacterium
AGCCGTCCGTCTGCGTGTAGGTAGTGACTTGTTCTCCTGAAACATGCGACAGCCCGCGACGGGTTCCGACCCAAAGCGAGCCATCCCGGTCGGTGTAGAGAGAGCGGATAAAGTCCTCGGCAAGACCCTGGGCCGTGGTGAGGGAGGAAATGAAACCATGGTTCACCCGGTTGAGCCCGTCTGGAGTGCCGACGAGCAATGCGCCGTCGGGTTGCTCCCCGAGCGCAAGCACCACGTTGCTTCCAAGCCCGGAAGTGGTTGTCAGGTTTGAGAATTGCTTGTCCTTGAAACGCTTGAGGCCGGCTCCATCCGTGCCGATCCAAACCGTTCCGTCACGGGTTCCGAAAACGCAGCGGATCTGCGGGTCGATACCGGCATCCCGAAAGGAGTATGTGACGAATTTCTGCGTTCGCAGGATGGTTAGTCCGCCAGCGTCGGCTCCAATCCAGAGATTTCCTTCCCGGTCCTCATATAGGGAGTTGATGGCGTCAGTGGAGAGTGGATCATTGGGGGGAAACGTCTCCACTTTCCCATCGGCGATGCGCCCGACGCCTTTTTCGGTTCCAACCCAAACGGCGCCGTCGCGATCTCTCGTCAGGCACGTGATGCGGTCACCGGGCAGGCCCTCTCGCATCGTGTAGTGCTTGATGCTTCTGCCGGGGTCTACCATCCACAGTCCGTGATCGGTGCCAAGCCAGATGTCAGTGCCTGAGAATGAGAATGCTCGTACTTTGCCGGTCAAGAAATCCGTTCGTATCGTGGGAGCGCGGGAGTCAGGCGTCGCGGGGCGCAGTGCGCTGCCGGTACTGATCCAAATTTCGCGGGATCCGTCAGGGCCAAGGGCTTGAGTATCGCCGTGGAGGGAGGCGTCGGGAACAAATTGCTCACCGGAGAAATGGGACAAGCCCTCCCGTGAGGCTGCCCAGACAACGCCAGAGCGATCGCACTGCAGCGACCATGCGCGGCCCGGTGGGAGACCGTTCTCCACCGTGAAAGTTCGGAGCGCTGAGTGCTGCCACCGTGTTACTCCGTCCGGAGTGGAGAGCCACAAACTGCCTGAACCATCTTCAACGACATCCTGGATACTGTTGTTTTTCAGGCCGGGCATGTTTTGGGTGTCGAATACGGTGAATCGCTGCCCGTCGAAGCGCACCAGACCGCCATCTGTTCCGAGCCACAGGAAACCGTTGGAGGCCTGTAAAATTTTGTTAATTGTATTCTGAGGAAGGCCATTTTCTGTTTGCCAATTTTGTCTGGCGAACTGCGTGAGTTTTTCGCCCGTAGTCAATCCCACGGCTGAACTAGCGAAGAAGGCGCAGACTATGAATAAACGCACGAAAAATGGGATAACGGAGCGCCTGTGCATCTGAAATGAGCTTCGACGCCTTTTATAGCAGATCGAGGCTATATCAGATTCAAGTTATCGAGAATTTAGTTTAAGAGTGCGACACTGGACGGAGTAGCGCGTCCGTGCGAGCGCTGCCGAAATAAACTTTGTCAGGCTCCAACTTGAAATCGATTTTTGGATTCGGGATTCCGGCCGCCCTCCTCTCGTGTACCTTCTCCCTCGCCGGTGTACTGATGCTGGCTCCTGGGCAATTGAGCGCGCAGACTACAACTCCGTCCGCGCAGCCTGGGCAGACTCAAAGAACGCAGGACGAAGCCGCCGCTCGAAAGGAATTGGCTCGTGAACAGCTCCGGCGGCAGGAACACCAGCGCATTCTTGGCGTTATTCCTGAATTCAATACGTTCAATGAGACGAACGCCGCCGCCTTGAGTGCGAAAGAGAAGTTCTCGCTGGCGTTAAAGACCGCGGTGGACCCGGCCACTTTCCTGACGGCCGCGATCACTGCCGGGTTCGGTCAGGCAACTGACAGCTACCACGATTATGGCCAGGGCATGCAAGGATTCGGTAAGTACATGGGCGCATCCTATGCGGACAGTTTTGACGGAACGCTGCTGGGAAACGCCTTATTTCCAGCGCTGCTACACGAGGATCCACGATACTTCCGGAAAGGTACCGGAACATTTAAGAGCCGCTTCGCATATTCGGTTCTGACCACAGTTCGCTGCCGAAGTGACAGCGGCAAGTGGGTGCCGAACTTTGGCAATCTGATGGGCAATCTTGCTGCCGGCGGAATTGCGAACCTCTACTATCCGGAGGAGGATCGGGGAGCGACGTTAACGGTTGAACGGGCTCTTGTGGTGACGGCTGAAGGCGCCCTTGGATCGCTGTTCTATGAGTTCTGGCCGGACCTTGTACGTAAGGTGCACAAGAAGAAGCCGTAGGTCCGGAGTTTACCGGCGGGAAAGCCGAAGGGGCAGGACTAATCTTTTTGCATGGCTAGACTCTGTCCGGTCGGCTGATCAATCAACGATTTCGTAACACGAGCGCGACAGCTCGCGTAATCCATCTTCGGTTTCGGCCTTGTGGGCGCGGGGGACCAGCATTGCTTCAGTCCAGGTCCAGGCGTCTCTCCCCCGCGTGAAGTCCGAATGGAAAGCTGCGAAATCAGCAGTCCCGGGCGTAATCAAACGTTCAGAAGGTTAGCTGAAGAACCTCGAAAGGATTTACGATGGCAAGTCCGTTCGGGACATCATGGCCTCTAACTCCAATCTCCATGCCGGCCAGTGCGTCCATTGTTGAAGCAGCCCAAACGATG
>JAOAPP010000717.1 GCA_025462985.1 Bryobacterales bacterium
CTAGTCACACAGGACGGGAAAACGGTCCATTTCTATGACGACCTGCTGAAAGGCAAGCGGGTTCTCATCAATCTGATGTACACGGAGTGCGGCGATTCTTGCCCGCTCGAGACTGCCCGCCTGTCGCAAGTGACAAAGATCCTGGGCGATCATCTCGGGCGCGACATATTCTTCTATTCCCTCAGCATCGATCCCAAGCGCGATACGCCCGCCGAGCTCAAGTCTTATGCCGACAAATTCCACGCCGGTCCCGGCTGGCTGTTTCTCACCGGCAACAAAGCGGATATCGAACTCATCCGCAAGAAGCTCGGCCTGGGTGCCAAGGCGGATGAAAACGAGTTGACCGCCCACAGCACCAGCATCATGATCGGCAATGAGCCGACCGGCGAATGGATACGAGACAGCTCAATGGACAACCCGCAATACATCGCGACAATTGTTCGCGACTGGCTGTCTCACGAAAATACTTATAATGCTGCTGCCAGCTACAAGAATGCTCCTCCGTTGCCGGGCTACGTTTCAGACAAAGGGGCGTATCTCTTTCACAGCAAGTGCGCTGCCTGCCACACGATCGGAGAAGGGGACAGTGTCGGGCCGGATCTGCGCGGCGTGATGGGCCACCGCGATCGTGCTTGGCTGGCCCACTTCATCGCAAGCCCGAATGAGATGCTAGCCCAGAAAGATCCGACAGCCACGGCTCTTTTTGCGAAATATAAGCAGGTGAAAATGCCGAATCTGCGCTTGGGCGACGTAGAGGTAAACTCCCTTCTGAACTATCTCGATGTGCAAGATCGCCTGGTGGAATCGAAAGAGGCGGGCAGGAAAGCCGAACTCGCACGTACGGCGGGACAATAAGGGAACAGGCGACAACGGGCTCTCGTGCTCTGGAGCATGCGTTGGACGCTACGTCCGAGCTGCATGGGACAATCAATATACTGCAGCTCCCTCCAATATGCATCCCAACGTAGTCGAGAGCCTGGTCCATTCAGCCTGGCGTCGCCGACTCTTCGTCGTCACAGCGGAGCAGTTAGCCTTCGCCCTTCTGATCGTTTGCAGCGGAGCAGTCATCATGCTCTTGGCCGGCACACAAATCTTGGACTGGTGGTGGCTGCTTTTGCTGGCTGCGATCGGATTGGCGATATCGAGTTGGCGAGTCCGGCGACGGCTCGTTCGGCCCTATGACGTCGCACGCTTGATTGACGATCGCCTGCAGTTGCACGACTCCTTATCAACGGCCTGGTTCCTTCTGGCTGAATCGCACGCCGAAGCTGGCCCGATCATTCGATACCAGATCCGCCAGGCTGAGCAGATCGCTTCCGGCATTGAACCCGGCAGCGCATTCCCGCTCGTCCTCAGCCGCATGTGGCTCGCAACCATGGCGCTGATGCTGGTCATCTTTGGCCTCTTCGCCGCCCGCTACCTGGTGAACTCCAGCCTGAGCCTGAAGCCCGCGCTCATCCGGCTGCATTTCGCGGCCAGCAATACAACCTCCGCAGCAGCCACCGCGGCCGAAAAACAAAATCAGGCTCGCAAGACTGATGGGAAGGGCCAGCCTGTGCGCGAACTTCTCGCCGGCGCACCGCGCGACGGCCAATCCCAATTGCCCGGGCAGCCCCCGCCAGCCGCCCCCAACTCGCAGACCGACTCCCGCTCAGAGCAGAACGCCAATGCGGCCAGTTCGGGAAAGTCCTCGCAATCGCCACAGCCGGGGGACGGCCAATCTGCCTCGAAGAAAGGATCAACCTCTTCGCAACCGGACTCGAGCGACACGGCGGGCGATTCGAAGCCGGCACAGAGTTCCAAAGACGCGAGCAACTCGCCGGAGCATAAGGGTCAAGGCGAACCGAAGACCGCCGACGGCCAGCCGACGCCTGGCTTGATGGATAAAATGCGGGACGCTCTATCGAGCCTGATGGCGAAGATGAGACCGAACTCCGGGGCGGATAGCTCTCGGGATACAAAAAACAACTCCGGCGGCCAGAAAGGTCAAGGCCAGCAGAACGCCTCGGGCAAGAAACAAAGCGCCGCGCCAGATCAGAACGCACAGAAGGGGCAAAACTCCCTCGATTCGCAATCGTCTTCGCAGGCTGCCGCCGTAGAGAAGACACCCGCTTCCTCCATCGGCTCCAGCAACCAGGAAATGGCCCAATCCAAAACGAACGACCCGCAATCCGGCGCCGGACGTCAGGACGGACAAAAGGATCTGAAGGAAGCCGATCAGTTAAAGGCGATGGGCAAGTTGGCCGAGATCATCGGCAAGCGCTCCGCCAGCCTCACCGGCGAGATCAAGGTCGATAAGCCGACCGAAGAACAGCAGTTGCAGACGCAATACACCAATCAGGTTGGACGCCATTCCAATAGTGGAGGCGAAATCAATCGCGACGAAGTGCCATCGGAGTATCAGAACTACGTCCGCGCCTATATGAAGGAGGTTCACAAGCAGGCGAACGCCAAGTGAACCAATCCATGCCTACTTCTTGTCTCTGCTGTTCATCACCGATTCAGCATAGTAGTTCCTGACCTTGGCCTGATCGCGCGCCACTTCATAGAATGCAGATCGCAGCAGCTGATCCTTTCGCTGGAACAGTTCGCTGCGGATATTTTCCTGCACTCTGGGATCGCTCAGCTCCCGCTGACCCGCGGGCTCTTTCGAAATCACTTTGATGATCCGGTACCCTTCCGGTGTGTGCAGAACCGGCGAAATTTGGCCTGGAGCCATGTCCATGATTGCTTTTCGAAGCTCCGGATGGACCTGGTTCAAAGCGGATTCCGGAACAAAGCCTACGTCGCCGCCGTTTGCGGCACTCTTTGGATCTTCCGAGTACTTCTGGGCCTCTGCCGCGAAATCGGCTCCCTGCCGCAGTCGCAGTTGGATCATCTGAATCTTGTTGCGAGCCTGGTCGTCATTCTGAGCCTTGTTGTTCTTCAAATTGTGAACGCCAGGATCCGGCGTTGGAGTCACCAGGATCTGCGCCAGTCGCACCTGGTTCTCCGCGAGATTGAAGTTGGCCTTGTTCGCGTTGTACGTCGCCGCCACTTCGGCATCGGAGATCGAGATATGCGAACCGATCTCTTTATTGAATAGCTTCTGAACGCTGAGCTCGCTCCGGATCTGCGCCCGAAACTCATCGATGTTCATCTTTCGCTGCACCAGCAGCTTCTGGAATTCCTCTTGTGTGTAGGGCGCCTTCAACTCACTAAGCTTCGCGTCAACATCGCCATCGGAAGCGAGCAGCCCGGCCTTTTCGGCACGCTGCAGCATGATCTCCTGGTCGATCAGTGTGCGCAGCGTCTCCAGACGCAGTTGCGTGGTCTGGTCGTCATTCGCTTTGAGCGGGGAATTCGGGAACTGCGCCGCCACCGTACGATCCAGCGCGACGTATGTGACGGGCCTGTCGTTGACAGTCGCCGCCACGTCTTTCGATACGGGCTTGCCGCAGCCGGCAAGTAAAATTCCTGCCCCGGCGCACAGGAGCGCGCTCTTGAAAAACGACCGCCTGCCGCGGTCAGAGCTTTTCACCATTCTGACTTATGCTTTTACTTTCTTGATCTCTTCAATCAGCGCGGGAAGAACCTCGAATAAGTCCCCCACTATGCCGTAATCGGCCGATTCGAAGATCGGGGCGCTCTCGTCTTTGTTTATCGCCACCACTGTCTTCGAGCCCTTCATGCCGACCAGGTGCTGAATCGCACCCGAGATGCCGACTGCGACATAAACCTTCGGCGAGACCGTCTGGCCCGAGCTTCCGACCTGACGCTCCATCGGCAGCCATCCGCTGTCACAGATCGGTCGTGATGCCGCCAGTTCCGCTCCGAGCGCCTCGGCCAATTGCTCCACCAGCCCCAGGTTTTCCTTCTCGCCGATTCCGCGCCCCACCGAGACGATCATTTCCGCGGCGCCCAAGTCGATTGACCTCTGCCCTTCGCGGAACGGAGCCTCCGGCCTGCTGCGAACCTGGCCCGGATCGATTTTGGCTTCAAACCGCTCTATGGGAGAAGCGGAACTGCCCGCTTGTGCTGCGCGGAATGCTCCGGCCTGCACCGACAGCAAAGCGGGCGCGCCTGCCCCTTCCACATCGGCATTCATTTTGCCTTGGAATAGCTGTCGCACAAACACGGGATGCCCGGATTCAACCCTGATATCGACTACGTCGCTCACAAAAGGTTGCCCCAGGCGCGTCGCCAGCTTGGGGCCGAAATCACGCACCTGGTAGGTATGAGGAAACACCACTGTCGTCGGATTGATGTCGCGGATCAGTTGCTCCAGTGCCGCCGTGTATCCATCTGGTGTGTACTCGTTCAGCAGCGGATGCTCGAGCGCAATGACCTTATCTGCCCCATAGGCTGCCGCCTCGCGCGCCAGCGCGTCCACTGAACCGCCCATCGCGACTGCCTGCAAATTGGTGCTCGCCGCCTCCGCCATCCGCTGCCCCACGGCCAGGGCCTCAAACGATTGCCTGTTCCACTTGCCGCCCCGCTGCTCCAAAACCACCAGCACGCTCATAGGACCCGAGCCTCGAATCTCAACTTCTCCACAAGCTGTTGCGCCGCTTGTTTCGGCTCGCCCGAAAAGATCTGGCTCTGTTTGCTCTTCTGCGGCAGGTACACTCGCTCTATCGAAGTCCCGGCCTCCACTCGCGCTGCCGAAATGACGCGGATCTCTTTCGCCTTGGCTTTCTTGATTCCCATCAGCGTTGCATAGCGCAGCTTCTTGATACCGGATTGGATCGTCAGCACCGCCGGCAGGGGCAGCACCACGTTCTGGTACCAGCCATCCTCCAGTTCGCGCTTCACCCGGACGGAGTCTCCTGCCGGTTCGACTTCCATCACGATCGTGGCGTGCGCATACCCGAGGAGTTCAGCCAGAATCACGCCGGTCTGCCCATACCCCATGTCGTCGGACTGCAAGCCGGTCAGAACCAGATCCGGCGATTCAGGCTGAAGCGCATTCGCCAGGATTCTGCCCACTGCAAGGGCATCTCCGTATGCGCCTTCGTCCATTTCGACATGAATCGCGCGATCGGCGCCTTTCGCCAGTGCTTCGCGAATGGTCTGCTGAACCCGCTGGGGGCCCGCGCATAGGACAACCACCTCGCCGCCCAGCTTTTCTTTCAGCTGAAGAGCCTCTTCCAACGCATAAGCGTCCGGCTCATTCATTTCATAAGTGAGATCCGACTGGTCGAGCCAGCTACCATCATCATTCACTCGCAGCGCCGAATCGCGCGCGGGAACTTGCTTCACGGAAACGATAATTTTCATGTAGTACACTGGCCGACCTCATCGGCGGCTCCAAGGCATCACCTTCCAGTATGCCGGAGGCCCTCTGGCGTATTTGTGACGATACCTTTCGGTGCGGTCCGCAATCTTAACTGGCGGAGTTCTCAAAACATGGCCAAAAACGCAGCCGACGTCATCGTCGAAACCCTCCTCGACTGGAACGTCGATACCATCTTCGGCATCCCTGGTGACGGCATCAACGGCGTGATTGAATCGCTACGGAAGAACCAGGACAAGATCAAATTCATCCAGGTGCGGCACGAGGAAGCGGCAGCCTTCGCAGCCTGTGCATACGCAAAAGTAACGAGGCGTCTTGGGGTGTGTCTGGCCACCTCGGGCCCGGGCGCTATTCACCTGCTGAACGGTCTCTACGATGCCAAGTTGGATGGTCAGCCTGTTCTTGCTATCACCGGATTGCAGTTCCATGACCTGATCGGAACGCACACCCAACAGGACGTCGCTCTCGACAAGCTGTTCATGGATGTATCAGTGTTCAACGAGCGCATCATGGGCGCAGCGCACGCGCAAAACATCACGGAACTGGCTTGCCGGACGGCTCTGGCCCGCCGAGGCGTCGCGCACATCACCATTCCTGCGGACTTGCAGGACCAGGAAGTGAAGAGCGACAGCAGGTCCATGCGCAACCGGCCCAATCACGTTTCGAACGCATACTGGGTTGGGGCTCATCGGCCCACGCCGGAAGAACTCGCGGCCGCCGCGTCCATTCTCAATGAAGGAAAGAAGGTGGCGATTCTTGCCGGTCAGGGCGCATTGCACGCCGGCCCGCAGCTGGAGCGGGCAGCCGAAATCTTGGGCGCTCCCATCATCAAGGCGCTGCTCGGAAAGTCCTGCGTCCCTGATGACAGTCCATACACGACCGGCGGTCTCGGCCTGCTGGGCACGCTGCCGTCGCAGGAGGCCATTGAGGAATGCGACACGCTGCTGCTGGTCGGAACGTCGTTGCCTTACATCGAGTTCTATCCAAAACCAGGGCAGGCCAAATGCGTGCAGATTGACATTGATGCCGCGCGCATCAGTCTCCGCTACCCTGCCGATGCACCGCTGGTCGGAGATAGCGCCGAGACTCTCGATTCGCTGCTGCCAATGTTGAAGCGGAAAAGCAAATCGTTCCTCGAAAAAGCCCAGAAAGGCGTGAAGGAATGGAACGAGATTCTCAAAACCCGCGGCACTGCAACCGACATGCCGATGAAGCCCCAGGTTGTCGGGTATGAGCTGGGAAAGCGCATCCCGCCGAACGCCATTGTCACCAGCGACTCCGGTACGAACACAACGTGGTGGGCGCGCTACGTGCCTTCACTTAATGGCGCGATGCACACCTGCTCCGGCAACCTCGCTACTATGGCCTGCGGCTTCCCTTATGCAATCGGGGCCCAAGTTGCCTACCCGGATCGACCCGTTATCGCGTTTGTCGGCGACGGCGGCTTCACCATGTTGATGGGCGAACTGGCAACCTGCGTGAAGTACAAGCTGCCCATCAAAATCTTCGTGATCAGAAACGATGAGCTTGGCCAGATCAAGTGGGAGCAGATGGTGTTTCTCGGCAATCCCGAATACGTCACCGGCCTGCAGCCAATCGACTATGCGGCAGTAGCCCGGGCATTCGGAGTCGCCGCGTTCACCATCAGAGAGCCCGCCGAGTGCGGCAGCGTTATTGAAACTGCGCTGTCAACTCCAGGTCCCGTCCTGGTCGAAGCCATCGTGGACGCCAATGAACCGCCGCTGCCGGCGAAGATCAAGTCCGTTCAGGCCGTGCACTTTGCCGAATCACTAGCCAAGGGAACGAAGGATTGGGAGAAGATTGCGGCAAACGTGGCGAAAGAAAGAGTCAGAGAGCTGGTCTGACTCTTATTCAAACTTTTTAAAGATCAGACAGCCGTTGGTGCCGCCGAATCCAAAGCTGTTCGACAATGCTGTGTTGATTGCCATCGGGCGTGCCTTGTTTGGAACATAGTCCAGGTCGCAATCCGGATCCGGGAACTCATGATTGACCGTTGGCGGAGCAATCTGATCCCGGATCGCCAGTACCGTAATCCCGGCTTCCAAACCGCCCGCGCCGCCCAGCAAATGCCCGGTCATTGATTTCGTCGAACTGACCGCCAGCTTGCAGGCATGGTCGCCGAAGGCTCGCTTGATTGCGATCGTTTCAGCGCGATCCCCCAACCCCGTAGACGTTCCGTGCGCGTTGACATATTGAACGTCGGACGGCCGAATCTTGGCATCCCGCAATGCGTTCCGCATTACCCGATACCCGCCATCGCCATCTTCAGGAGGCGAGGTGATATGGTGCGCATCCGAACTCATTCCATAACCGACGATCTCGGCCAGAATCGGTGCTCCGCGTCGCTGGGCGTGCTCCAATTCCTCCAGTACGAGGATGCCCGAGCCTTCTCCCACTATAAATCCGTCGCGCTCTTTGTCCCACGGACGGCACGCGCGGTGCGGCTCATCGTTGCGCGTCGAAAGTGCCCGCATCGCTGCGAACCCGCCTACACCCATGGGCGTCACGCACGCCTCGCTCCCGCCGCAGATCATCACATCCGCGTCGCCGTGCTGTATCAGGCGGAAAGAATCTCCAATTGAGTGAGCGCTGGTGGTGCAGGCCGTCGCCGTCGCCGAGTTCGGCCCTTTAGCTCCGAAGCGAATCGATACATAGCCGCTCGCCAGGTTCACAATGCAGGAAGGAATGAAGAAAGGCGAGATGCGGCTGGGCCCGCGCTCCAGAAGAATCTTGTGCTCGCGCTCAATGACCTCGAATCCGCCGATGCCGCTCCCGATGTAAACACCGACCTGCTCGGCCTCTTCCGGACTGACCTTCAGCTGCGCCGACTCAACGGCGAACTCTGCCGCCGCCATCGCGATCTGAATGAACCGACCCATCTTCTTGACGTCTTTTTTGTCGACGTACTGCAGCGGGTCAAAATTCTTTACCTCGCCGGCGATGCGGCAAGCAAACTCGGAAGCGTCGAACTGAGTAATCTTCTCAATTCCGTTCTTCCCTTCACGGATCGCCGACCAGCACTCTTCCGTACCGGTTCCCACGGAACTGACCAGCCCGATCCCCGTAACAACTACTCTGCGCGGCAAGTCCTGATCTCCATTTGCTTCCGCATGGAAACCAGTGCGGAATATGACAATCCCCGATTCAAGCTACTTTTTCTTGGCCTCGATGTAATCGACGGCATCCTTCACGGTCTTAATCTTTTCGGCGTCTTCGTCCGGAATGTCCAGATCGAAAGCTTCTTCAAACGCCATCACGAGCTCCACGATGTCCAGGGAATCCGCACCCAAATCGTCAACAAACGACGCGCTCGGGTCTACCTGGCCTTCATCGACCCCGAGCTGTTCAACAATAATCTGCTTTACCTTCTCTGCTACCGACATGCGTTAATCTCCTGTGTCTAGCAACCACATTCTCGCCGATACGGCCAGGCTGCCCGGTCCAACTCACTAAACTACATCATTGGGAAATGGGAATCGAAGCGGCGGATCGCTGTGGTGGCTGTGTCTACAAGATTTTAGCGACCCGGACTGCTTCTAGCAAGTTGCAGACCAGCCTCGCCACCGTAAATTCGGCCGCTATTTCGCGCAGCCGCTACCATGTGGATGTTGTCTGATCGTTTGCGTGTCCTGTACCTTCACGGCTTTGCTTCGGGCCCTACATCCCGCAAAGCGACTTTCTTTGCCGCCAAACTCCGCGCCCTCGGGTTCCCTGTCGATATCCCCGATCTTGCCGAAGACAATTTCCGCAATCTGACACTCACGGGACAGCTGCGGGTCATCGAGCGTCTCGCCAACAATGAACCAGTGATTCTGATCGGTTCCAGCATGGGCGGCTATCTGGCCTCCCTCTATGCGGCGGAACATCCGGAGGTGGATCGCCTGATCCTGCTGGCGCCCGCCTTTGCCTTTCACGAGCTTTGGGTTTCAAAGATGTCCGACCCCGAACTTACCCGGTGGAGACAAAATGGCTCGGTTGACGTCTTTCACTATGGAGCCGGACGTGAAATGCCACTGGGGTACGGCATGCTGAAAGACGCCAGTCAGTACGAGCCATTCCCGGCGTTTACCCAGCCTGCGCTCATCTTCCATGGCGAAGCTGACACGTCGGTGCCCGTCCAGTACTCGGTCAATTTCATTAATTTGCATCCGAACGCCAATTTGGTGCGTCTCCCATCCGGTCACGAGTTAACAGACGTATTAGATCGCATATGGCAGGATTCTCAGGCCTTTCTTTTGGCAGGGCGGTTCGAAATTGAATGTTAGACTGAGGTTACCTCGTGTTAGGTGAGGTTTACTGCAACCGCGCATTGTGGGAGAACGTCTGTCAGGGCGAGGGGAGTGCGGACTCGATCTGAACCAGTCGACGGAGTCTTTTTGACCGTGATTAGCAAAGAACTGGATAAACAACCCGGGGAGCATCAACAAATTGCGCAGCCCGATGCCCATCTGGATCGCCTTCTCGTCGCAACGGACCTGGAAGAACCCTGGTTCAAATCGATTGTTCGCGGCATCCGGGAAACGCTCAATCCTCCTAAGCTTCCGCCTCTGGAACTGACCTCGAAGCCTCTCGAAGGCGGCGATTTCGGCAACCTCCAGAAACTCGAAGAGCCCTGGTACAAGTCCTTCATTTCGAACATCCGGGACATAATCAACCCACCCAAGCTTCCTCCCCTCGAAGTGACCTCGAAACCGGTGGAAGTCGGCTCTATCTGGGGCGCCTACGGTGGCGGAGAAACGCGTTCCGGGGCAGTCTCGCTGGGCGTTCATATCGGCGCTGTCCTTTTGCTTCTCCTGATATTTCAGTCGC
>JAOAPP010000077.1 GCA_025462985.1 Bryobacterales bacterium
AAATGAGAAAGTCACGCTAGAGCAAAGTAGAAATGTCCCCTTGACAGGCTCAGGCTGGATGAGCGCAGGAAGGACAGCTACTGATGAGCCAAGCCGAAAGGGACCGGCTGGTGACGTTGAAGAAGGCGAAGAAGAAACTCATCACGCAAGCGGAAGCGGCGACTGAACTGGGCGTCAGCGTGCGGCATGTCAAGCGATTGCTGATGGCACTGAAGAAGCGGGGCGACGGAGCGGTAGTACATGGGCTGCGCGGGCGGCCATCGCCACGCAGGCTGCCGGAAGCGACGAAGCAAGAAGCCATCCGGATCTTGTCTGAACCGGTGTATGCGGGCTTCGGCCCGACGCTTGCAGCCGAGTACCTGAGCAGCAAGCACGGGCTAACCGTGAGCAAAGAGACGCCTCGGCATTGGATGATGGAAGCCAAGCTGTGGCGCGGCCGCACACGGAAGCCGGAGCAAGTGCATGTGGGGCGGCCGCGCCGCACCCGTTGTGGAGAGCTCGTCCAATGGGATACGTCCGATCACGATTGGCTGGAAGGACGCGGCGAGCGGCTGTATCTGATCTCGATGATCGACGACGCAACCAGCCGGCTGTATGCACGTTTCGTCACCAGCGATTCCATAACCGAGAACATGCGCGTGCTGTGGGGATACCTGGAGCGGCATGGGCGTCCACTGGCCTTCTACACCGATAAAGCGGCACTGTTCCAAACGGCACAGAAGCACAGCCGGGATGAGCCGGGCGTGGAGAAAGACCCGGTCGGTCTGCCGCGAACACAGATCGGCCGTGCCTTGCAGGAACTGGCTATCGTCTCAGTTCCAGCGCGTAGCCCGCAAGCAAAAGGCCGGGTCGAGCGCGGATCCTCCACCACGCAAGACCGCTTGGTGAAAGGCTTGCGCGTTGCCGGTGCAAGTAGTCTGGAATAGGCCAACACGTACCTCGAACAGGAGTTTCTGCCTTGGTGGAATCGGACACTAACGGTCGAGCCGAACAACGACTCGGACGCACACCGGCCATTCAGCCAGGAGCACGAATTGGCAGCTATCCTCAGCCAGGTGGAATCACGTCAGGTTGGCAATGGCTACACGGTCCAGTATCGCGGCCGGACGTACAGATCCCGCCAAGCCAAGTGCGAACGGGCATGCGTGGCTCCAAGCAGCGCCTCGAAGCGCGCCCGGACGGAACCATTGCCATGCGCTTTGCGATGCAGTATCTCCGGACCGAAATCTGCGAACCGTCGCAGCCGGGGGCCAAACCGAAGCGCCCGCGAAACCGCGGCATGCACCACAGCAGAAAAGCCGCTGGATGCAAGGCTTCTTCGAAAAGCCTGCGCTGCCGCTCGGCAAAGCCATCGCCCTTGCCGCTGCCACCAGTTGACGGACCAAAGGCGGGGATAAGGATCGCCGGGCAAACGCCGCCCGGCGGTCTTCGCGTTTACTTGCCCAAAGCCTCCGCTCGGAAGATTTCACCAGAATGATCGCAAAAATACAAAAGACCCTCACGGCAATAAACCAGCGAGGGTCTCAACCGGTCACTCCGGAGCCAGCCCCTGTCGCATCGGCTTTGGGCATCCGCTTGGGCGCCACCCCTCGCGGACGCAATCACGCTAACACGCACTCTCCCACTCCGGGCCCCAAACAGGGACATTCTTACCTTGCTGCAAAACGGGACATTTTCATTTTGCCTTGACAAAAGGTGTACCGTAGTAGACCGAAGGGCGAGAGATGAGTTACCATTTCGATCGTACCTGCGTCGCTGTCATCGCCGGCGCCCGTCCCAATTTCATGAAGGTGGCGCCGCTGATGCGGGCCTTTTTGTTAAATCCGGGTATACGTCCCGTATTGATTCACACCGGCCAGCATTACGACGAAAACATGTCCGGCCGCTTCTTTCGGGAACTTGGCATTCCGATACCTGATTATCACCTGCAATCGGGGCCGGGAAGTCATGCTCAGCAGACCGCGGAGATTATGAAATGCCTGGAGCCTGTGCTTCTTTCGGAGAAACCGGCAGCTGCGGTTGTAGTCGGTGACGTGAACTCGACCGTTGCTGGAGCGCTGGTGGCATCCAAGCTCGGCATCAAGGTAGTACACGCCGAAGCCGGGCTGAGAAGTTTCGACCTAACGATGCCTGAGGAGATCAATCGGATCGTAACGGACTCCATTTCCGATTTGTTCCTGATTACGGAAGAGAGCGGCCGCAGAAATCTCCTAAAGGAAGGGAAGTCTCCAGACCAGATTGTGCTAGTTGGAAATCTAATGATCGATTCGCTGTACGCGAATATGAAGCAGGCTCTTGAATCAGACATCATGAAGCGTTTAGGCATTCCTGAAGCCGCGCAGTTCGGACTTGTGACACTGCACCGGCCGGCGAACGTAGACGACGCGCAGCAGTTAGCCGAGCTTGTTTCCGCCCTATCCGACATCTCCGAAGACCTGCCGCTTTACTGGCCGATGCATCCGAGAACGCGCTCGCGCATCGAGGCAAGCGGGCTGAATCTCCCGGATCGAATTCGGATAATTGACCCTTTGGGATACGTCGACTTCCTTTGTATGCAAAAAAACTCGGCCGTCATTCTGACGGATTCAGGAGGTGTTCAGGAAGAAGCCACGGTACTTGGAGTTCCTTGTCTGACCCTTCGGAACAACACCGAGCGGCCTGTCACGATAGACTTCGGAACAAACCGGCTGGCTGGTACGAGTAAGCGTGCCATTCTGAGCGCATGGCGGCAGACGCAATGTTCCCCCATGCCTCGGAGAACGCCTCCGTTGTGGGATGGCCAAGCCGGGGAGCGATGTGTGATGGCTATCAAGAAGTTCCTTGCCGGCTCGGACATACCATCCCAAGTGCTCCAGGCGTGAGCGACCGCTGGATTCTCCTGATTGCCTATCACTTTCCACCGGAAAATGTGATTGGGACGGCGCGGCCCTATCGTTTCTACAAATACCTCCAGCGGCATGGCTATAAGTGTCACGTCATCACGGCGGCCGACGTTTCGCAACTGCCCGAGGTTTCGGCCGAGCGTGTAGCAGACCCATTCCTGGAGTCCCCCGGCGCAGGCTCGGGATGGCACGTCGAGCGGGCGGTGCGGAAGTTCCTGCTTCCGGGCACGCTCGGGACACAGTGGGCCTTGCATGCCTACCGTGCTGGAAGGCGATTCCTACGGGAGCATCGCGGCGATCAGGTCATTATTTTCTCTACCTTTCCGCCGCTGGGAACGCATTTGGCTGCCTGGCGATTGTCACGCAGCACGGGGGTGCCCTGGATCGCCGACTACCGCGATCCGCTGACCGGGAATCCGGTGACGGCGCAGTTAGGGAAACATACTCAGGCGGCGTATCGCTGGCTTGACCGCACCTTTGTGCATTCCGCTTCCGAGGTAATCGCAAACACGGACGCGGCCCAGGAAGCACTGAAGTCGCGATTCCCAGACCAAGCCGCGAAGATCAACCTGATCTGGAACGGGTTCGATCCGGAGGAGCGCCTTTCGCCGGGCGTTTTGCCCGCGTGTCCGGTTCGCCTGCTCAGCCACGTGGGAGAACTGTACGCGGGCCGGAACGTCGGGCCGCTCCTGGAATCAATGGCACGGCTCATCGATCACGGACGTCTATCGCCGGGTCAGTTCCGGGTCCGATTAGTCGGGCCAGCCGAGGCCAGTTGCCTTCCAAGTCCGGAGTTCACGAAGGCGGCAGAGACGAGAGGGTGGCTCGAGATCGTCTCGGATCAAAGACCCAGGAGCGAGGCTCAGCAAATTGCTCGGTCTTCGCATACGCTGCTGATCGTGCAGCCGCAATCCGCCGTTCAGGTGCCCGCAAAGGTGTTCGAGTACCTGCAGATCGGGCGGCCGATCCTTGCCTACGTTCCCAGAAATTCCTCCGTCGAGCGACTGCTGGAACCCAGCGGTATTCCGTTTCGATGTATCTATCCGGATGACCCGCCCGGGCTGATAGACGACAAGATCGTGAGCTTCTTCCAACTCGATCCAACGCCGGCTAAGCCGAGCGCTTGGTTCGAAGAGACGTTCAACGCCGAGGCGCAGACGGTAGCGCTTGCGCAGCTAGTCGAGAGATCCTTAACCAGGTAGAACAACCTCCATGGCTGTTCTCCGAGCATGTATCTATGTGCTGGCCGCCATCGGCGCGCTGGTGCTGGTAATCACGTTCACGCCCATAGTCAGGCTGGCTGCGGAAGCGACCGAATCGGACTGGTACGGAGGCGATGGGGAGGTCCTGGTGGTTCTCGGCGGCTCCATGCTTGTTCCTGGAACCGGACCGCAGGCCACGCTCGGGGACGACACGTACCTGCGATGCGTTTACGCGGCCTGGATTCTGCGGGAACAAAAGTTCCGCTACGTGGTAGTTTCCGGCGGCGATGGCCTTGCTCCGGCTATGGCGACGTTTCTCGCCCGGAATGGCGTGGACTCCAGATCCATCCTGACCGAGCGTAGCGCTATGACGACCTATCAGAATGCTGTTTTCACCCGCGGGATACTCGAGGTGCAGTACCGGGGCCACCAGCTTCCGGAAGTCGTCATCCTCACCAGCGATTACCATTCGTGGAGAGCCCGCCGGACGTTTGCGCATTGTGGTGTGCGAGCCCGAACGATTCCAGTGCCTGACGTGATCAAGAGGAGTAGCTCGGAATTCTACCGACTGACCGCCGCGCTCACTCTGTTTTCCGAGTGGGAGAAGGATATTTTCTACCTCGTTTCCGGCCGGGCTTGATCTATACTCGTGCAAGTACCTGGAGGAGGATCGAACGCGATGCTGAAAGGCTTCAGGCAGTTTATTCTGCGCGGCAATGTGCTTGACTTGGCCGTGGCGGTCGTTATGGGCGCAGCTTTTGGCTCGGTCGTCACTGCAATGGTGAAGGACCTTCTTACACCTCTCATCGGAGCGATTGTCGGAAAGCCTGATTTCTCAGCAATCGAGTTTGCGATCAACGGGAGTCAGTTCCCGATCGGAGACCTGATCAATGCGCTTGTCTCGTTTTTACTCATCGCCGCCGCCGTTTACTTCTTTGTCGTCGTGCCGGTGAACGCGCTGATGGCGCGCATCAAGCGAGGGGATGCTCCGCCCGACCCTACGACGAAAGCCTGCCCGGAGTGCCTAAGCCAGATCCCCATCGCAGCGCGGCGATGCGCTTTCTGCACCACAGCTCTCGCCTGACACGGCGTGCTCGCCGCTCATACGAAAATAAAGTGAGTGGCGACTTTACTAAACGCTCAGGGTCTCTCCAAGACCTACGGGGCAACTCCGATTTTTCAAAACGTCTCGGTGAACATCGCGGAAGGTGACCGCCTTGGTGTGGTTGGTCCGAATGGATCGGGAAAATCAACCTTGCTTCAAATTCTGGCGGGAAGGGTTGATCCTGATGACGGCCACGTAGCCCGGCGCAAGAATACACGGCTGGCGTATGTGGCTCAAGAATCTCACTTCAAGCCAGCGGATACCATCCGATCCGTCATCCATCAGGCGTTTGTAAATGCCGGTACACCCGAATCGGAACGACAGGGCAAAGAAGCCGAATTGCTGGGACGGCTCGGTTTTGAAGACGTTGATGCGGACGCGCTCTCGTTGTCAGGCGGCTGGCGCAAGCGCCTTTCGATTGCGGAAGCGCTCGTGATAGATCCCGACATTCTGCTGCTGGACGAGCCGACCAACCATTTAGACCTCGGCGGCATCGTGTGGCTGGAGAAACTGCTTCAGAACTCTTCGTTTGCCGCCGTCGTGATCAGCCATGACCGCTACTTTCTGGAGAACGTCGCGACCAGCATGGTGGAGCTTGACCGCTCTTACCCCGATAATATCCTTCGAGTTTCGGGCAACTACACCATATTTCTCGAGAAAAAGAGCGAGTTTCTGGCGGCGCAGTCGAAGCATCAGGAGGCGCTGGAGAACCGGGTCAAGACGGAAATTGAGTGGCTCCGCCGTGGTCCGAAGGCACGTGCCACCAAGGCAAAGGCGCGGATCGACAAGGCCAACGAACTTATAGGCGAGCTCGGCGACCTCAATGCACGAACGCGCACCGCAACCGCCGACATTGATTTCACCGCGACAGAGCGAAAAACAAAGCGCCTGGCGGAATTTGAAAAAGTCACATATGGCTACGACGGCCGGACTCTCTTCCAGGATCTCAGCTTGGTCATGACCGGTGGGTCCCGTCTCGGATTGGTCGGCCCGAATGGAAGCGGCAAGACGACTCTGCTCCGGCTGCTGCGTGGCGAACTGGAACCGCAAAGCGGAACGGTGAAGCGCGCTGATGGCTTGCGAATCGTGTACTTCGACCAGAACCGGCCGCTTGATCCGTCCCTAACTCTGCGCCGCGCACTCGCGCCCGATAGCGATTCAGTGGTGTACCAGGAGCGCACGATCCACGTGGCGAGTTGGGCAGCTCGCTTTCTTTTTCCGAACGACCAATTAAACCAGCCCGTATCGCGGCTGTCCGGAGGAGAACGCGCGCGGGTCTTGATCGCACGACTCATGCTGGAGCCTGCGGATTTGCTCCTGTTGGACGAACCTACGAACGACCTTGACATTCCAACTCTCGAGATCTTGGAGGAGAGCCTGACCCAGTTTCCAGGCGCACTCGTGCTGGTCACACACGATCGCTTTATGCTTGATCGGGTGTCAACGCTGGTTCTTGGAGTGAGTGGGCGCGGAGAGGTGGAAAGCTTCGCCGATTACTCGCAATGGGAAAGATGGCAGACAGAGACCAAACAACAGCGTGATGCCGCGGAGAGGCCTGGGAAGGCCAACTCCCCCGAGCCGCGTGCCGCGACGCCCCCGAAGAAAAAGCTCTCGTACCTGGACAACCGAGACATGGAGACGATCGAGAGCCGTATCGCAGAGGCGGAAGAAAGGCTCGCTTCAAAGCGCGCGCTGATCGAAGACCAAAGCATCGCGCGCGACGCGAAGCGGCTGCAAGAGGCTCTCCGCGAGATCGAAGAGGCTCAGGCGGCCGTTGACAAGCTCTATGAGCGGTGGGCTGAGCTCGATGCGAAGGTCAGCTAAATACTCGCCGGTTCCGGGTGAGCCCAAGGCTGGCGATAAGGACGTTGGAGCAACTGATTCGCTTCTTCGTCCCTCTTGACCTGCTGGCTGGCAGAATCCCATTCAAGCGTTCTGCCGAGTTGCATGGCGTTGTTCGCCAGAATGCACGAGGCAGTCGAAACATAGCCCTGCTCAATATCGGCGACAGGCTTTGATCGCTCATCGATACTCTTCAGAAGATTGATCATGTGATATCGGATCGCGGGAGCAACGTGCCGTTCCAAGTCCTTCTCGGTGCGGTCTTCCGGATATTTTTCGTACTCGTACGTGACATCGCGATGCTCGGTCTTCTTGCCGTCAACGGTCGTGAAGTCATAGCCGAAAACATCCACCTTGAGCGTTCCTTTGTCGCCGTAGAAAGTGGCTCCCCAGGGATGTTTTGGATCGTTTGCCTCGCCCCAGCTGCGATGTTGCCATACGACACGAAGATCGTTGAAATCGAAGGTTGCGGTCTGCGTATCGGAGATGTTGGCTTTGCTCGCCTTATCGACGAAGATTCCGCCGGTCGAAGCGATCCTGGTCGGCCAGCCGAGGTCGAGCATCCAGCGCGTCATGTCCAGCATGTGGACGCACATATCGCCGACAATCCCGTTCCCGTACTCCATGAATGCACGCCAGGTGCGCGGATGAACAAGACTGTTGTAAGGCCGCATGGGCGCAGGCCCTGTCCACATCTCATAATCGAGGTATTCAGGAGGTGCAGTGTCGGGCGGATTGGCGGTCGCGCGCATGTGGTAGTAGCAGTAAGTTTCGACCAGCGCGATCTTGCCTAGCCGGCCTTCCTTGATGTAGCGGTCGCGCGCCTCGGCAATGTGAGGAGTGCTGCGGCGTTGAGTGCCCACCTGCACCACTCTGCCGTATTTCCTGGCGGCGGCAACCATCGCCTGGCCTTCCACCACGTCTTTGCTGATCGGCTTTTGAACGTAGATATCGGCGCCCGACTTCGCGGCTTCGGTCATGATCAGCGCGTGCCAGTGATCCGGAGGCGCGATCAGCACGACATCCAGATCCTTTTCCTTCAGCATCTCGCGATAGTCGCTGTAGGTGCGGGGAGTTTTTTTCGAATCCTGCCGGTGGGCAATGGTCTCGGCGGCTGCTTGCAACATCCGCTTGTCCACGTCGCAAAGCGAGACCACATCAACAGGCGCGATCTGGATCAAGCGAATGAGGTCGATCTTGCCATACCAGCCGCATCCGATCAGGCCGACGCGGCGGTGCTTTCCATCAGCGAGTGCCGCCGCGTAGCTGTTGAGACTGGCGGCCGTGAGCCCAGCTCCGGTTGTCTGCAGGAATTGCCTTCGATTCATCGCTCCTAGTGTATGACCGTGGCAATTAGTGTTTCCTGACGTTGGCGTCCACACTGGGATAGCCAGGGCCGGCCAAAGCGAACAGCAGAAAGATAAAACAGTAGAGCACCGCAAGCTCGCCTTGGTTTATGATTGGCAGAGGTCCGTGTGGGAAGTGGGCTGTGAAGTAGGCAAATGCCATCTCGCCGCAGAGTACGAACGCTACCGGACGAGTGAACAAGCCCATCAGAAGCAGGATTCCGCCGATCGTTTCCAGGCATCCGGCCAAGCCAAAAAGCGAGAAAATCTGAGCCTTGTGGCCGCCAAACAGACCGAATAATTTCTGCAGGCCGTGGCACAGGAAGGTGAAACTTGCAATTATTCGAAGGAGGCCTAAGCCGTAGGAGGTCAGTGAATCGGTAGATCGTGTTGCCATTGGTTCCTCGAGGGAGAGAGTAGCATTTCGCTCCATGCAGGAGATCGTTACGGCGGCGTGCGCTTTGGTATATGCTTCCCGAGTCCGCAGGTCCGTCCCGCACAATAGAAGAGGAATGATTGCCCGTTACACACGCCCTGCTATGGGCGCGATCTGGAGTGAACAGCACAAATATGAGTGCTGGCTAGCGGTTGAACTCGCCGCATCGGAGGCTTTGGCCGAGTTTGGGGAGGTTCCGGCTGAAGCTGCTCGCGCTCTCCGGGCCAAAGCGGGCTTCGATGTGAACCGGATTGCCGAGATCGAGCGGGAAGTGCGGCATGACGTCATCGCTTTTACGACGGCCGTTTCAGAAACCATGAAAGCCAAGGGTGCTGGCGAGATGTAGCGCTTGCTGCTCTACGGGCTCACCTCCCATGACATCGTGGACACCGCTCAAGCGCTGCAGATCCGAGATGCTTCCGGGATCCTGTCAAACGATTT